>JAZSHA010000182.1:0-4497 GCA_045533025.1 Oscillospiraceae bacterium | reverse complement strand
GCCGGTTATTACCGTACATTCGCAACAATTGTATTCCCACTTATGAAGCCTGCTTGTACAACACTGATTATCATCAACGGTATCGGTCTTTACAACGACTTCTATATTCCTAACCTCTATCTTAACCGTGATGTTCAGACATTTACCGTTGCACTGTATAAGTTCTTCGGTTCAATGGCAACACCGTTTGAGATTGTTGCCGCAGCAATTATTATTGGTATGATTCCGATTATGATTGTGTTTATATTCTTGCAGAAGTATATTTATAACGGACTTGCAGGTTCTGTTAAAATGTAACTCTGCTGATAATCTTCCTGAAATAAATGCTTACACGTTCAGAGCAAAACTCATTTTATGGGTTTTGCTCTTGGCGTTATTAGAAGTAGGAGGCAGTCCCGATGAAAAATAAGGTTACCCTAACAGCCGTAATGTCAGCAATACATCTTATATTTGTGCTGAGTATAGTATGCTTCGGTACAATAATTTTCTCACTGGGAATACTCTTAATTCCTGCGCTGACATCAGCGTTTATCGTCGGCAAAGATGTAATATACAAACGCTATGACGTATATGACGGACTTGTTAAAAGATTTTTTTCCGGTCTTGCTTCTGAAATGAGAATGATGAGATATTTTCCTTTGCAGCTGATTATAATTATCCAGCTTGCAGGAATGTACGCTGCTGAAAAGGTAGGAATGAATTTTCTGATGTATCTTATGGTTGCGTGTATTTCATTTGTTCTGACACTGATTGTTTATGTTATAACTTACCATATATTCTACAGCCCCAAGCCTTCAGTGACAGAAGTTCTTATTGCAATGTTTTATCGTGTGCACTTCTTTCTTCTTGTATGGGTAGCAATGCTGCTGATTACAACATTGTTCGGTGTAAAGCTGATGGGTGTATTTCTTCTGGTTGGTACAATAGCTGTACTGCTGGTAGAAACTGTTGCATTTCTTGGCATATTAAGTTTCAAGAACTTAAAAAAGGAATTGACAGATGAAGAAAAGGAATATTTCGGAGAAGAGTTACTGAAAAAAATATGACCCTGTATAACAAATAGCACCGCTGCTAAATTAACAGCGGTGCTATTGCTTTTATCAAAGCTTTTTAACAGAATTCTTGATTTCAAGATTTCCGCTTATACTTCGTATTTCAGCTTTTTTCAGAGGGTTATTAATTCTGTCGATAAGCATAGAAACAGCGGTGTCGGCGATTTCCTTGGCATCTACGCTTATTGTAGTAATCTGCGGCTCGGCTATTTCGGAAATGAGGAAGTTATCATAGCCAACAACAGAAATATCATCAGGCACGGAGTAACCTAAGCTTTTAAGCTTTCTTATGGCTGCAAAAGCGATTTCATCACAGTTACACACGAAGGCGGTAGGCATCGTAGATGGAAAGTCCATTTCACCAAAATCCATATTGTCGTTTTTACGGTCATTGATTATCCAGTCTTCACGGATAGGAAGATTGTGTTCAAGCATAGCTCTTGCAAAACCCGTGAAACGGTCAAAAATGCTGGAGGTTGCAAGTCTCGTGCCGATAAAACCGATGTTTTTGTGTCCGTTTTCAATAAGATGATTTGTAATGCGGTACGCACCCGAAATTCCGTTTGAAATAACGCAGTCTAAGTCAATCCCCGGAATGTAGTAGTCTAAAAGAACAAGCTTATCGGTTTTCTGCATAAGCATTTTTACATAATCGGGACTAAGCTGACCGAGAGAAATCAGACCGGTGATTTTATCGTTTGCAAGAATATTCGGGGTAATCAAAGCGGCTTCTTCGTCCTCTCTGATATTTTCCTGTATGCAGCTGATATTATCTTCTTTGAGTCGCTGCACTATGCGGTTATACAACGCCCAGTAAAAGGTACCGATTGGTGTAAGAAACTTTTCGGGAATAATAACGCCGATATTTCCATCAATTTCGGTAGCGGCAGTTTTAACTGAAAAAGTATATCCCATTTCACGGGCAACATTTTTTATTTTTTCACGCAGTTCATCGCCTACGCCATCTTTTCCGCTAAGGGCTTTCGACACGGTAACATTACTTGTGCCGCATACTTCGGCAATATCGCTTAATGTGACTTGTTTCCTGGCCATATTGAGTATCCTTCCATTGTGATAAATATTATCTAAAACGTTTAAGCTAATATAATTATAACTTAATTAAATAAATATGTCAATAGTTTATAATAATATTTAGAAGAAATTATATGAATAAATATTAAGTTGAACTTAATCATGCGTTTTGACTGAATTTAATGTTATAACACACTGCATATTGTTGAAAAAAGCAAAAATAGCTTAGCTTCCTCACGTGACCTAGTGAAAAATAAAAAGTTTTTGAATAAATACAAGAAAAATTAAGTTAATATTTACATTATAATTAAGTTGTAATAAGGCATCGTTAATGAATTGCATTAGCTAAATTAAGTGAATTTTAAATTGCGTTGATAACTATAGTTAATTCGGATATTGGTATTTTAACATTGTGAATAAGCAGCTGTACAACAATCAAAAACATTCAGCTTTTTTAACTGTAACCTTTTGATAAATAACAGAATATATCATGGTTGCATTTTTATATAAGGTATGTTATAATGAATTCAGTAACTCCCCATAAAAAATAATGAAGTGGAGAGCAGAATATGAACGGAATGAAGCTGAAATTATTGCACGGGCTGCTTTCGGAAGTTGCTTGCGTGCAGGACGAAAATGAATTGAATAAAATCACATCGGAGTATGCAGATAAGCTTAACTGCGAAAATGATGAACTTACAGCAGCTCTGCTGAATGATATAAAGCATATAGGTGAAAAGCTTGTTATGCTGCAAAGCCGCTCCGCAAATGTTGATAAATCGATGATTATACATACAGAGCAGGAGCATGCTGAGCTTACGGAGGCAATGAAGGTAATTGATGAAAATCTTTTTGATTATCATTTTCAGCCGATTGTAAGTACAGCTGACGGAGAAATATATTCTTATGAGGCTCTTATGCGCCCTAAAAGCACATTGTGTCCAAGCCCGTATCATATTATCAAGTACGCTGAAATAACAAACAGGCTTAATGATATTGAAAAGGCTACCTTTCTTAATGTGCTTGATATGGTTGGCAGTGAAACAGAAATGTTCTACAGTCACCCTGTCTTTATCAACAGCATACCAAGCACAAGGCTTGATGAAGCTGATTTTGAACGTGTAAAAGTGCTGATGGAAAAATATTCCGAAAGAATTGTTGTTGAGATGACAGAGCAGTCCGAAATGGGTGATGATGAGTTCGGTATAATCAAAGAAATGTATAACAGCATGAACGTCAGAACTGCAATTGACGATTATGGAACAGGATATTCAAATGTTCAGAATTTGCTCAGGTATATGCCTGAATATGTCAAGATTGACCGTTCTTTGATAAGCGACATACTGAACAATCGTAAAAAGCGTTACTTTGTGCGTGAGATAATAGATTTCTGTCACGATAACGGAATTCTTGCTCTTGCTGAAGGCGTGGAAACCTCTGAAGAACTGCAAACGGTTATTCATCTTGGAGCTGACCTTATTCAGGGATATTATACATCAAGACCTTCTGCCATTCCTGTGGAAAAAATTCCGTATGAAGTAAGACAGGAAATCAAGCGTTATCGTCAGGAACGTGAGGACGGCAGGAAGCTCCGAATTTACAATGCGGTAAAATCGGAAAGAGTGCTTCTTGACAGACTTGAAAAAGATGGCTACAGATGTATTCTTGTGGGCAAAGATGGCGGAGGAGTTGTAACTGCTGCCGGTTCTTCCGGACTTGATACAAAAATTCATATTGATGTTGTTAACGATTTCAAAGGAAGCATTATTCTTGACAACGCAGTTCTTTCGAATGAAAAGAACCGTCCATGTATAAATATAGGAGAGAACTGTGAAGTTGAACTTGTTCTTGCGGGAAATAATCATCTGAAAAACGGCGGCATAAAGGTTCCCGAAAGCTCAAAGCTTACAGTGAAGGGTGACGGCGGAATGTCAATTTTTATCAATGGTTCGGGATTTTATGCTATTGGTAATGACGGTGAGTCAAAGCACGGTGAGCTTGTGTTTGAACAGGGTATTGTTATTGATAACCATGCTGCAAGCGGTGTAGGTATCGGCTCGGGGCTCGGCGGAAAAATTAACATACGCAATGGTCAATTTTCAATTAATATGGCAGGGTATATGGGTGTCGGAATAGGTGCGCTCAACGCAGATACAGACATTGAGCTGTTTGCCTGTGACGTAACAATTGAACTTGCTTCTGAGTTGGGAGTAGCAATCGGTACTTTTGAAGGAAATTGCAGAGTCAGTGTGCATCATTGTGCATTGAAGCTTTACCTGTCAGGAACCGATACAGTGGGTATAGGTGTATTGAAGTTTGGTAATTGTGATGCTGTAATCTGTGAGGCAAGCTCCAAATTCAATATTATCTCAAACCGATGTTCGGCAATTGCATCACTTAACGGGGTAACAAG
>JAZSHA010000226.1:0-9755 GCA_045533025.1 Oscillospiraceae bacterium | reverse complement strand
ACAAACATTTTGCCGCCTATCATATACCGAACCCAATTCCAGTTTTCAGTGTTTTTTGTTACACCTGTTTTTTTCATTAAATATTCGTCAAGCCACGTATATCTCATATATTTTCTCCTTTATAATGCGGATATCTGTCCTTGTCGGCTTCGGTTATTTCACGCATAACACGGCACGGTACTCCTACTGCGATGACGTTTGAGGGAATGTCCTTTGTTACTACACTACCTGCACCGATTACGGTGTTGTCCCCGATTGTGACTCCGCCGAGGACGATTGTTCCTGCACCTATCCACACGTTGTTGCCGACTGTTATGGGAAGTGCAACTTCAAGTCCCTCGTTACGCTGTTCAACATCAAGGGCGTGTTCGGCTGTGGTGAATGTGCAATTCGGTGCGATGAATACGTGGTCACCGAAGGTTACTTTGCCGCCGTCGAGGATTTGACAATTGTGGTTTGCAAAGAAATAATCGCCGACGGTTGTATTGTAGCCGTAGTCGCACCAGAATGGAGTGTTGACATAGACACTCTCACCCATTTTATGAAATATCTGCTTCAATATTTCGGTTTGTGCTTCACGGTCTGAGGGTTTAATCTGATTGAACTCGTGGCAGAGGTCGTTGCATTTGTTTATATCTGCGAGGATTTCCTCGTCGTAATTTGCGTTGTAGAGGAAGCCTTTGTCACGCTTTTGTTTTTCGGTCATATTGCTGCACTCCAATCAAAAATTTTCTTTAAGATACCTAAAGGTTGTTTCAGGAACAAATTCACGAAGCTTATCCCACTGCTTATCCTTTAAAAGTCTTCGTACTTCGCTTGCTGAGATAACGCTGCTGCCGTTGGTTTTTCTATCAATTTCCTTGAACCCTATATTATACAACGGAAGTATTGTCTCCATTTTTCTGTTGTACTGCGCTGTAACCTTATCAATAGGCTCACTTCCTGCAAAACGCACCTTAATATTTGCGGAAGGAGCTATTTCTGTTGCAAACATTGTTACGTCGTTAGAGGTATCGATAACTCTGTCCTGCAATTGAGATTTGTTGAAATAACCTTCAAAGGTCAGCGAAGATATAATGAACTCTCCGCTTTCAACAACTATAACATTTTCTAAGTCCTTTGTTCCTTGACAAACAAGTTCAAATCTGTCCTTGAACGGGAAAAATGACTTATCCTCCTGAACAACGAACACCAGAAGATACTCACATTGCTTTGCCGCTTCCTCTATAAGATATCTGTGACCCAAAGTAAACGGGTTTGCGTTCATTACTATGGAACCTACATTTTCGGAGCTGTGCATTTTCTCTTTATAGATATCAGCTATTTTCTTTTTGTAGTCATTCAGCTTCTGTATAAGCTCAGGTGACAATTGAATTGGAGAAGATATATTCTGTTTTGTCGGCTGCGGAATATCAAGATATTCTTCAAAGAAATTGTTTTCCTGCAATGTTTTGAAAAGACCCTCAGCAACCATTTTATGTGCAGCCTCGGTATAATGGGTTACATCAAAAAATAATTCTCCGTATTTATATGGATTGGTTATAAATTCCTCGTTTTTGGAATGATGCTTGCTGCCTAAGCCGATTACAATATCTCCTGACTTCAGAGGGAATGTATTGAACAGGCTTATCATTTCTTCCTCGGCATTAAGTCCGTCAAGAAACATACCATAGTTTTCCACAATAAAGCCTTTTTCAGCTGCATATTCATTCAGAAGCTTCTGCAGCTGAGAGGAATATGTCCCCTCATCTCTTGCTCCTACGCCTAAAATATAACATCCACCCATAACATATATTGTTCTTTTAGGCTTTAACGGCTGACCTACGGTTAAACGGTGTCCGTTGACGATATTGAAATATTTGCCCTCATAATCCTCATAATGTCTTGCACCGTCTATTCCGATATAGGATTTTGAAGGATTGAGCACCTCTGGTATATCATTTACATCAGGTATATACTGCTTGATTGCAGGCGCCAAATCAGGATTTCTGTAGACGGCTGCATAATTGATACTGTTTGAAAGAATAAACTGCTCGTTTTCGGTCAAATTCTTTTCTGGAAAATGCGGCAGATAGATGCTCATAAACACTACACCCGGATTCTGAGCCATTATTTCATCGATTTTTTTACTGCGACTGCGCTTACAGGGCAATCCGGGACTGTATGTATCAAATAGTGTAAAATCAATCATTTCCTGCTTTGCACGGTCAAAAACAAGAAATGCTATTCCTCGTGTACCGCATAATTTTTCGCTTGGCTTGAGGATAATTTTTTCTTGGTTTCCAAATGATACGCTTGCGCCTGAATAGCGGTAATTTGAATCGGTACACTCAAAACCTATACTCTTTACGGAAACATTCAAATTTTCAATTGTGCCATTTATCTCAAGAGATTTGCCGCGGCATATATTTTCAGCAAGAAGTTTTCCCGAATCAATTATTGCTACATAAGACGCTCTGAATTTATCGGCAAGATTGATTTTTGTACCGAGATTGCATATTTCCTGTGCGGTATCAAATGTAAAATCGGGACTTCCCGAAGGAGTATTGGTGGAAAAGATAATTATACAGTGCTCTTTGGAAATCCAATTAAGCTTTTCAATGTACTGTAAGAAATTATCTTCGCACTTTAACATATCAGGTCTGTAATTATGCGAATAGATTTCAGCTGTATATTCCGAAATTTTATTCTGAAACTCATTCAAATCAAGCACTGCATTGTCATCATCGACCATATCATACACAGTCAATAATTCTTTTTTCAATCCATTGCACTCGTTGGTTTCATCTGCTATAAAATCAAGAATATTTGTTATAAATACTTTTATATTTGCAGTAAGCTGATTTATAGCTTTTTCCTCGCTTTGTGATGATAAAATTACAAGCGCTTCAATCAGTGTATCCAGTAATTCCAATAATTTATCGTAAGCTTGTCTTTTCATTGTAATCCCCCATTTTTATAGAAGCACTGTGCAATTGCCGTGCCTTATAGGATTTGAAATTTTATTTATTATAACACATAATTTGCACAAAAACAATACATCTAAACAGCAGCTTGCTAAAAACATTTTTTTATGATATACTGAAATAAATCCACGCAGGAGGTTGGCTATGATTAAACCTAAAAGGCTTAAAAAGGGCGATAAGGTTGCTGTTGTAAGCTTGTCTTGGGGCGGACTTGGCGATGAAGCGCTTACACATAAATTTCACATTGCAAAGGAACGGCTTGAACGGGATTTCGGGTTGCAGGTTGTTGCTATGCCTAATGCGCTGAAAGGAACTTATTTTGTTGATGAGCACCCTGAATTGCGTGCAAAAGACCTTATGGACGCTTTTCGTGACGAAACTATTTCTGCGATTTTCTGTGCAATCGGCGGTGATGACACGATAAGGCTGCTGCCATACATTGATTATGATGTGATACGGGACAATCCTAAGATTTTTATGGGTTACTCCGACACTACCGTAAATCATTTTATGATGTACAAGGCTGGGATTGGCTCTTTTTACGGTCCGAGTGTAATGTGCGAATTCGGCGAATATGTGAAGATGTTTGATTACACTGCTGAGGCTGTAAAGGCTGTACTTTTCGGCGACACGGCGGGTTACGAAATCAAGTCTTCTCCTGAATGGACGGGAGATTTTGTGCCGTGGTGTGAGGAAAACCAAAATATTCAGAAGCAGTTGAAACCTGATGTTCACGGTTATGAGATTTTGCAGGGCACGGGCAAGGCTGTGGGACATCTTCTTGGCGGTTGCATTGATGTATTCCCTGAGGTTTTCGGCACGGAAATTTTCCCTACTGCCCCGCAATGGAAAGGTGCAATACTTTTCTTTGAAACGAGTGAGGAACGTCCCTCCCCTGATTTTGTGAAGCGGACCTTGCGTACTCTTGCGGCACAAGGAATTCTGAAGGTGCTGAACGGAATTATTGTTGGCAAGCCTCAGGCTGAGCAGTATTATGAAGAATACAAGGGTGCTATTATGAAGGTTGTTGCGCAGGAAGAAAAGCTGACCGATTTGCCGATTATTTACAATGTTAATTTCGGACACGCTATGCCTATCGGAATTATACCTTATGGTATACAGGCTGAGCTTGATTGTGATAACAAGCGGATTATGCTGCTGGAAAGTGCTACGAAATAAGAAAACAGCATTCCTCCAATTAACTCGGAGGAATGCTGTATTTTTTTACTTGACAAATCTGAATGACTTGAAATCGAAATCGCTGCCTGGGAGGAAAGTAAAGGACACCTTGCATTTGCCACTCAGCTTTTCGACTGGGAATGTACGCTCGGTATATTCCTCTGCGCCCTCAAACTCAGCAATAATTCTTGCTTCGGTATCTCCGCTGACGAGGATATTAATGCTGTTCATAGGGAGCTTGGATTTACCTGTGATTACAACGGCAGACGGTGCGCTTTCTGTAAAATCGAACTCGCCGAAATCAAGCACTACGTTGTTACCTATACCTGTTACATCATCTGCGTTTACGGTAAATTTATCGCCGTAAATCTTCTCACAGTTAACAGCTTCAAGCTCAGCAAATTCCTTTGCACGCTTTTCAAAGAAGAAGCCTTCGATATCGTATCCGTTATCCGACTCGAACACGATTGTATGTACTCCACGAAGTATTTTTGTCAGTTTGTAGGTTTCAGGAATATAGGTGAGCCAGATTGACTTTTTCTGATATGTAAAGTCGCCGATAAGCTCTCCGCCCTGCTCTGGGATACCGTCGTAAACCTTGATGCCCACAGCATTTGTGCAGTTAGCGAAAATCGGGAAGGTTACCGTATCGCTTCCTACAGCGCCGAAATCTACATTCTCAAAGCCGAACCAGCTTCTTTCGTAGGCAAACTTTGCGCCGTGCTTGATACCATTGCCGATATTGTCGCTTGCAACTGTATGCAGACCACCGAGAACAAGCTCATAAGGATTGAAGGTTGCTGTACCCAATCCCTCGCCAGTAAGCTTCAGCACGGAAATGATGTGGTATTTATCTGTACCGTTTTTGCAGAGCGCACGGAGATAGAATTCGCCGTCGCCCTTACAGCGTACAGTTACATTTCCGTGCTCTACAGAAACAATTTCAGCAAGGTTTGACTCAATACCGAGGACTGTTGTTATACGGTACTCGATTTCGCCGCCGTATACAGCGTTTACAGGGTAGATTTCCGTGTGGAATGTAAGCTCCTTATTGTCGGGTGTGAACACATTCTTTTCACCAACAAGAGCAATTTTTCTCACTGGTATATCATTCTCAAAGTCTGGACAATCTGCTTCACGGTTGGTATTTTCCATTGTTGCGGAGATGCCTTCTGTTACCTCTGCGGCAACAGCTTCAAGTGTGAGCGTGCTGTCGGGGAGGGCCGGTGAGGAAACCTTCACACTGATTTCGCCTGCTTCGGTTTTTGCGGCGATGATTGCAAGAAGCTTGCCTGAGAAAAGGCGGCGGGAAGTGCCCTTATACTGCTCATAGTCGGTTGAGTCACCGTTGTCAAGACCCACAAGTCTGCCTGCACCTGTAACGGATACAAAAACACGGTTGTTTGCGTTTGCGACAAACTCACCGCTTTCGTCATAAGCAGAAATGTCAACGAAGATAAGGTCTTCGCCGTCTGCTTTGAGCGTTGTTTTATCAGGTGTAAGACGGATTTCAGCTGTGTCACCGAATGAACGCTTCACGTCACGGGCGATTTCGTTGCCGTTTTCGTCATAGGCAACTGCACAAAGCTCGCCCTTTTCATATTTGATGATTGTATCGAGGGTAAGCTCCTTGCCGTGGTGGTGGTCAATTTCCTTTGAAGCGATTTCGTTGCCGTTGAAGAAAAGCTTCACGAGAGGAGCGTTTGTTGTTACACGGACGTCGATATCCTGACCAATTGTGAAGTCCCAATATGGGAAGATATGCACGAACGGAGACTTTTTGTAGTCCGTCCACTCGGCACGGAAAACGTAGGCGCTGTCCTTAGGGAAGCCTGCGGTATCGTACTGACCGAAGTAGCTGTTCTTTGTGGAGTACGGAGTAGGCTCGCCTATGTAGTCAAAGCCTGTCCAAATAAACTGACCTGCGCAGAATTCAGCGTCACGGTCTGGGATGATACAAGCTTCGGTATTCTTTGCGCCCCAGCCTGTACAGCAGTTACCGAGTGAGGAGCACTGCTCGTCATCGTCGGCAAGGACAGATTGTGCAAGCGGGAAATGATATATACCACGGCTTTGGATTACAGATGCTGTTTCGCTGCCATAAATCATCCAGTCGGGGTGCTGTTTGTGGTGCTCGTCATAAAGTCTTTCAGCGTAGTTGTAGCCTGCAAGCTTGACGATATCAGCACACTTCTGTGCGTTTTCACTCTGCATATAGTTTGAGCCGATTGTAATGTAGCCGTTGCAGCGTGGGTCGTGCTTACGAACGTTGTTTACAAGGATTGTTGTGACTTCCTGTCCTCTGTCGCTGGCGTGGGTATCGTAGATTTCGTTGCCGATACTCCAGCCGATAAGTGACGGGTGGTTTCTGTCACGGCGTACCCAGGATGCAACGTCCTTGCCTACCCATTCGGGGAAGAAGCGTGCGTAGTCGTAGGTTGTTTTCGGCAATTCCCACATATCAAAGGCTTCGGACATAATGAGGAAGCCCATTTCGTCTGCAAGCTCCATAAGCTCAACAGCGGGCATATTGTGGCTGGTACGGATTGCGTTTATTCCCATTTCACGGAGCTTTACAAGCTTGCGTCTGATTGCGTTTTTATTTACAACTGCGCCAAGTGAGCCTAAATCATGGTGCTCACAGCAGCCGTGAAGCTTGACGTGTCTGCCGTTGAGGAAGAAGCCCTTGTCGGTTGTAAATTCAGCCTTTCTGAAACCAAATTTATTTTCCTCGCGGTCGATAACCTCGCCGTTCAGCACGAGCTCGGTAACGAGGGTATACAGCACAGGGCTGTCGATGTCCCAAAGCTTTGGTGCGCCAACTTCAAGTATGTCATCGTTTACAGTGTAACGCATATTATCGTTCAGAATATACTCATCAACACAGCTTCTGTCGCAAGCGCAACAGCTTCTTTCAAGCATTACAACAGCTTCACCGTCAAGCATTACTGTATGGCGGAGCTTCATATCACCTGATGCAACGTCCTCGGGACGCTCTGTTTCGGTTGTAATGGTAAGCTTTCCGCTTACGTCTGCGGTGATGTAAATTCCGTCGGGGACAATTCTTGTCTGCGGATATTTTTTTAGGTATACATTACGGAAGATACCTGCACCCGAATACCAACGAGAGTTTGGTTCACGGTGGTCGACACGGACTGTAATAAGGTTGCTACCCCCATTGAGAAGGTCTGTAATTTCAAATTCAAAGGTTGAGTAGCCGTACTTCCACTCACCTGCAAGCTTGCCATTGACATAGACATAGCTGTCCATATACACGCCCTCAAAGCGGAGTGCAATGCGGCTTCCGTCAGGTGTATACTCATAGTTTCTTCTGTACCAACCTGTTGAGGTTTCGTAGAGATTTTTTGTGTTGTGGATAAGCCAGTCGTGAGGGATATCCACTCTCTGCCAATCAAGATTTTCGGCGTACTCTGTGCCAATAGGATTTTTTGAGAACTCCCAGTTGTCACAGAATAATTTTTTTATGCTCATTTTTATCGCTCCTATCAAATAAATTCAATATGATAACCACACATAAATCAGAGATTACTTTGATATATAAACTACATCAGTCAATCTCCTTTTCAGTTATTATATCACGCTATTTCAGCTGTTGCAAGACGTTTTGTGAAATTGATAGATTAATATATAATTATGGCTGATTCTGAAGTGATACGGGAGAATTAATACTGTTTTATGCTGAATAAGACTATATTGACAAATTATTTTTGGTATGGTATCATTATATTAAGATGAATACAAGCTAAGGAGGCATTCTATGGACATATACGAAGCTGTGAACAAAATGAAAAATGAACAGAAGAACATATTTGACCTTAATCTTAGGGTGACGTTTTATGCCCGTGTTTCCACTACCAAGGAGGAACAGGAAAACTCTGTTGAAAATCAGATTATGTTCTTCACGGATTTTATAAAGAATAACAAGAACTGGACTTATGTCGAGGGGTACGTTGACCGTGTACGCGGTGAAAATGCGGCTAATCGTATCAATTTTATGCGTATGATTGATGATGGCAAGGCTGGGGTTTTTGACCTTGTGTTGACAAAGGAAGTAAGCCGTTTTGCACGTAACACCATTGACAGCCTTACTTACACCCGTGAGCTTCTGCGCGCGGGGGTTGGGGTATTCTTTCAGAATGACAACATCTGCACCATTGACACGGACAGCGAGCTTCGGTTGACGATTATGTCAAGTATTGCGGCTGATGAAGTGCGAAAGCTTTCGGAGCGTGTACGCTGGGGGCAGAAACGTGCTATTGAAAGCGGAAATGTTATGGGAAACAGCCGTATTTTCGGTTACGACAAGAAGAATTGCAGGCTTGTTATAAATGAGAGTGAAGCTGAAATGGTGCGACTTATTTTTGAGGAGTACGCTACGGGAAAGTACAGCGTACGGAAGATTGAAGATATTCTTTTCAGCAAGGGTTATCGTGGAAGAAGCGGCACACGAATTCATCACAACACGATTTCGGGAATTATTCAAAATCCGAAATACAAGGGCTTTTACTGCGGAAACAAGGTTAAGGTTATTGATTATCGCACTAAGGAACAGCGTTTTCTGCCTGAGGACGAATGGGTTATGTACAAGGACGAAACGGGTGAGGTCGTTCCTGCGATTGTAAGCGAGGAGCTTTGGGACAAGTGCAATGAGATTTTCCGTGCGAGAAGTGCGACAGTGAAGTCCCGTGAACACTCGTTGAAGGACAAGAGCGTTTTCACGGGGAAAATTTTCTGTGCGGCCGACGACAAGGCGTACTGGCGGACAAGCTACTCAAACAGCGTTTCGCAGGGCAAACCAATTTATCAATGGATTTGCAGTGAGAAAAAGAGAATGGGTGCAAAGGCTTGTGCTTCGTTTTCAATCCTTGAAGCTGACCTGTACAAGATGCTTTCGGGGCACTTCAAGGACATTGCTGAAAACATTGAGGAGTATGTTGCTGACTTTCTGAAAATTTACCGTGAAACGGATACTTCGGCAAATGTTCAGCGTGAGCTTGATGCGCTGCGGACACGGCTGGATAAGGAAAAGGCTAAGCGTGAAAAGCTTCTTGATGCGTACACGGAGGGACTTATTTCAAAGGCAGAATTCAAGGAGCGTAATGATGCTTCAAACATTATGATTAGTGAGCTTGAAGATGATATTTATGCTGTTGAGAAAAAGTCGATGGAGTCGGAGGATTACGTTAAGGAGCTTGAAAATATTGAGCGATATTTCAAGGAGATGTACTCCCCTGACCGTGATATGACCCGTGAGGAAGTTGACGAGATGGTTGTGACGCTGATTGAGAGGATAAATGTTATCCCTCGCAACAAGGAATGTATGAAGCTTGAAATCAAGCTGAAAACGGGTGTAAACCATGATTACACCTACGTTCGCGGGCGTAGTAGCAATGGTTGTCGTTCGGGACACATCAGCAAGAAGATGATTGATGCTTACAAGCAGGGTATCAACTCCTAACCGATAGGCTGATATAAACAAATAATCCGAAGAAGAGTTTTTCTTCTTCGGATTTTGTTTATTCATCAGTTAATATTTTCTATTATACTAACAATTTTATCAGCATATTCCTTTGTATAGTTTATGGAATA
>JAZSHA010000103.1:0-5251 GCA_045533025.1 Oscillospiraceae bacterium | reverse complement strand
AGCTATGCGGTTGAAAACTGACTAATAATCAGCTTTAGGAAAGTCCGGGCATCACAGAGCAGGGTAGCTGCTAACGGCAGCCGAGGGTGACCTTAGGGACAGTGCAACAGAAATATACCGCCAGACAAGCTATGCTTGTTTTGGTAAGGATGGAAAGGCGAGGTAAGAGCTCACCGGAGTGCGGGAGACCGTGCTGCCATGTAAACCCTACCCGATGCAACGTCATTTTGGAACAATACGTTATTGTCTGCTCGGCAGACGTATTGCAAAGACGGCTTGAGCGTTTCGGCGACGATTCGCGTAGATAGATTTCCGCACACGACAAAACTCGGCTTATCGGCTTAGTCGCATTTTTGAACAGCTTTCCCTCTGTGTTTTGGCGCAGAGGGATTTTTTTCTTGCAATTGAATTGGTTTTGTGGTATACTGTAACAGTAATATTTACTTTGAAAGGAATTTATCACTATGGTAGTTATTGAAATGGAAAACGGCAAGAAAATCAAGCTGGAGCTTTATCCTGACATCGCTCCTATTACTGTTGAAAACTTCGAGAAGCTTGTAAAGGACGGCTTCTATGATGGTCTTATCTTCCACCGTGTAATCGAAGGCTTTATGATTCAGGGCGGCTGTCCTGAAGGAACAGGTATGGGCGGACCAGGTCACCACATCAAGGGTGAGTTCGCTTCCAACGGCGTAAAGAACGACCTCAAGCACACTCGCGGTGTTATCTCCATGGCTCGTTCCATGATGAAGGACAGCGCAGGTTCCCAGTTCTTCATTATGCATATGGATGCTCCTCACCTTGACGGCGACTACGCTGCTTTCGGTAAGGTTGTTGAAGGTATGGACGTTGTTGATGAAATCGCTACAACAAAGACAAGCTTCGGTGACAGACCTGTTAACGAACAGAAGATGAAGAAGGTTTACATCGAGGAATAATTTTCAAGGTCACGGTTTTTCCGTGACCTTTTTCTATTGCCAAATCTGTGAAAATGAGCTATAATTATTGTATCTTGAAACGGAAAGGATTGTTACTTATGACAAACAACGAAATTATGTCCCATATTGACCATACACAGCTTAAAGCGGTAAGCACAAAGGCTGATATTGACGTGCTCTGCATCGAAGCAGAAAAGTTCGGCACGGCTTCCGTTTGTATTCCCCCTGCTTATGTGAAGTACGCAAGGGAGCGCTTTCCACGCCTTAATATCTGCACGGTTATCGGTTTTCCTCTCGGCTACAACACAACCGAAATAAAGGTTATCGAGGCAGCAAACGCTATCGTTGACGGTGCTGACGAAATTGATATGGTTATCAATCTTGGTATGGTTAAAAACGGCGAGTTTGAGCAGGTTACAGATGAAATTGCCGCTGTTAAGAAAATCTGTGGCAGCCATATTCTCAAGGTGATTATTGAAACCTGCTACCTTACCGATGAGGAAAAAATCAAGCTTTGTCAGTGCGTAACTGAGGGCGGTGCTGACTATATCAAGACCTCTACAGGCTTCGGCACGGGCGGTGCAAAGATTGAGGATATCCGTCTTTTCAAGGGACACATCGGCGATAATGTGAAGATGAAAGCCGCAGGCGGAGTCAAGTCCCGTGAGGATTTGGAAATGTTCCTTGAAGCAGGCTGTGAAAGAATTGGTACAAGCTCAGCTGTGAAGCTTCTCAACAACGATGAGGCAGGCAGCTATTAATGGAAGACCTGATTTTAGCTTTAGCTGTAATAGTGTTCATTGCCATAGTAGTTATTGTCGTGCTTATTACTACGGCAAAAGCAAGAAAAAATCAGCTTGAAGCAGACGTAAGGGGTGCGTTTGACAACCCTCCAGACAGCAAGCGTGCAAACGAGTTTGAAAGCATTACCGAGTATTATCGTTACACAGATGTTGACAACATAAACGCCGATACAATCACTTGGAATGACCTTGATATGGACGAGGTTTTCGAACGTATCAACACCTGTGAAAGCTCCGTGGGTGAGGAGTACCTCTACGCGCTTCTGCACAGACAGCTTACCTCTGAGGAGGAGACGGATTTCAAACATCTGCTTGACTTGCTTGGAAGTGATGAAAACCTGCGCTTTGAAACCTGCAAGGCGCTTCACAATCTTGGTATCTGCAATTATAACAGCGTGGCAAAATCCTGTCTGCGTGGTGCTGAGGGTATGGAATATATCGGCAAGTCTCAGATGTATATGGCGCTGATTTTTCTTCCCGTTGCGGCAGGTCTGCTGGGCTTTCTGATTGCTTCGGGAATTGGTGCGGTAATCGGTGCGCTTGCGGGAATAATCGCAAACATAGCGATTTACTGCAAAATCAATCTAAGAGTTGAGCGTCACCTTGGAATGATGAAGTATCTTTGCCGTATTCTGTTTTGTGCAAATAAGCTGAGCAAGGTAAGCAATGAAAGCTATTTTGTACGTTTTGGTGAGTTTTATCAGCCGTTTTCCTCAGCGGCAAAGCTTCTTGCGAAGATTGGTAAGGAGTCAAGCGGCGACCTTGCGGATATTGCAGAAACCTATCTGAAAATGTTTACTTTCCGTGATATGTACACCTACGCTTATCTCCGTGAGCTTTTCACGGGCAAGCAGGACGAGATTAACCGTGTCTATAAGCACATAGGCTTCCTCGACGCAGTTTGTGCGGTGCTGAATTTCAGGGGCAGCTCAGAGGTTTGGTGCTTGCCCGAATTTACCGAGAAAAAGGGAATGTGCTTCAAGAATTTGGTGCACCCCCTTATCAAAAATCCCGTGGCGAATGACTTTGACATAACTGGGAATATCCTTGTTACAGGCTCAAACGCTTCGGGTAAGAGCAGCTTTGTCAAGGCGGCTGCAATAAATGCAATTCTTGCGCAAAGTATTCTTACCTGTACAGCGGAGCAATTCCGTCTGCGCAGGTGCAAGGTTGAGACATCAATGGCTGTCCGTGACGATATCTGTGCAGGGGACAGCTACTTCGTGGCGGAAATCAAGTCGATGAAGCGTATTGTTGAGCAGGTCAAATCGGAATACTGCTTCTGCGTGATTGACGAGATTTTAAAGGGCACAAACACAATCGAGCGTATCGCAGCTTCGGTAAGCGTGCTGAAGGAAATGGCTGAAACGGAGAGTATCTGCGTTGCGGCAACCCACGATATCGAGCTGACGGTTATGCTTGAGGATTGCTACAGAAATGTTCATTTTGAAGAAACGGTTACCGATGATGACGTAACCTTTGATTATAAGATAAAGGAAGGTGCCGCAAGGACGAGAAACGCTATAAAGCTGTTGAAGGTAAACGGCTTTCCAGAGTCAGTTATCTCGGCGGCGGAAAGGCTTGCGGAGAGGCTATCGAAAGAAAGGCGATGAGAAATGGAAATTAGCTATGAAGAAGCAATGCGTAGAATTGATGAGTATGAAAAGGATGAGTTGAATAGATACATAGAGGGTTTAAAAGCATACGGTTTTGATTATGAAAGAACCATATATGAAATCGATAAATACGAAAAAAAGCTTAAATACAAATGTTGCCGCGAAACAAGATTTCCGTTTGACATTTATCTGTACAGGGGAGAAGGTAAAATAATAGTTGTGCCTGTTACAAAAAGTATGTTCTGGCATCGACGTGAATTGACTGCATATTGTTGTCTGAATGACTCAGAAAATGCAATTAATATTGGTAAGATTGTATCAGAGGTTTTCGACTATCTGAAAAAGAGTCCCGTAGATACAAGAACTATGGAAGAGTGTGCTGCTGATAGTTATATTGTAAATTATACAACCTGCAAAACTTATAAATCATTTGTAAAAAAATACTCGTTATGTTTTGCTATATTATACGAAGACGGCACCTATACCATTTCTGCATCTGAACGTTTGAAGAATTATAGAGGTTATGGCGGTCTTGATGACCCGAACGATCCATTTCGTTTCAAATTGCCCAAAGAAGCATCTGATGAAGAAATCGGCAATGCTGTTATTGCCGCACTTAATCGTTCTGATGAGCTTGAAAAAGCAAAAAAACCTGACCCATATCCACCTATTGAAGTTGAACTTCTTTCAGACCAAAAGGTCGAAATTCATCCTCCCCGTGACAGACATTTTACCGATATGCAGGACGGCAGTGCGGCAGAAATATATCGTCTTTACAAATACTCTCCAAAAGAGGGTGCAGAGCCATCTGCAAATTTTTATCTCGGCATTGCTGCCGAGCTTGACTGCGATATGAGCGAGGAAAACATTCGCAAGGCTTGGGAAGAACTTCACGGCAAGGCAGAATTTTTTGAGGTCAAGTCTGTGGAGCACGGAATTTTCAAGGTTCGTGCCGAAATGAGAAACAAAAGCGTTCACCGCATTTCCTATCTGTTGCAGATTGACGAAAGCGAACTGCTGGACTGCACAATGGAGCTTCACAAGCCAAACACACGCAAAAAGCTTGACGAAAAGCTGACAGTGATGTTTGAGGAATTTGCACGTCAGTGTAAGTTTAAAGAGTAATTATCCGAAAGGAAGATTTTATGAAAAGAGTATTTTTAATAGTTCTCGACAGCGCAGGTATCGGCAACGCCCCCGACGCTGAAAAGTTCGGCGACAAGGGTGCTGATACGTTCAGAAGCTGTTTTAACACGGGCAGGCTGAACGTGCCGAATATGCGCAAGCTTGGTCTGTTCAACATCGACGGTATGGACTACGGTGAGCCTTGCGAAAATCCAATCGGCGCATACGGACGAATGACGGAAAAGTCAATGGGCAAGGACACCACAATCGGTCACTGGGAAATTGCTGGAATAATCTCTGAAAATCCGCTTCCTACTTACCCCAATGGTTTTCCGCAGGATATCCTCGACAAATTTTCTGAGGCAACGGGCAGAAAGGTGCTCTGCAACAAAACTTATTCTGGTACAGAGGTTATCAAGGATTACGGCAAAGAGCATATGGAAACGGGTGAGCTTATCGTCTACACCTCGGCTGACAGCGTGTTCCAGATTGCGGCGCACGAAAGCGTTGTTCCTGTGGAAAAACTGTACGAATACTGCGAAATTGCGAGAAAAATCCTCGTTGGTGAGCACGGCGTAGGCAGAGTTATTGCACGCCCATTTGAGGGCGAGTACCCGTTTACCCGCCCCCCCCGCCGCCACGATTTTTCCATTGAGCCGCCTGCTGAAACAATGCTTGACAAGCTGAAAAACGCAGGCAAGGACGTTATTGCCGTGGGAAAAATCAACGATATTTTCGTTGGCAAGGGCATAACCGAATTTGTATGTAC
>JAZSHA010000077.1:0-3273 GCA_045533025.1 Oscillospiraceae bacterium | reverse complement strand
AGCATTATGTTATTAATCTTGCTGCTGAACAAAATTATAAGGAATTCTATAATCAGGAAATATCTTCAAGAAAGGCGCTGATTTATCCGCCATTCTGCGATATATGTGTAGTTGAATTTGCATCTTTGATAGAAAAGTGTGCAGATATTGCTTCAAAAGCTTTTCTTGGATTAATAAGTAGCTCAATTGCTTATGGACATATTGATTTTCCTATAAGAGTTTTGGGACCTTCAAAATGTATATATGAGAAAATAAATGGTAAATATCGGTATAGGTTGATTATTAAATGTAAAAATAATCAGAAATTCCGAAATTATATAGGTAATATATATAAAACAGCTTTCAAAATGAAAGAATTTGCTAATGTTCAGACAACTCTTGATATAAATGGAGATATTGGTCTGTAGTATGAAAGGATTTTGATATTTATGGCATTGCGTAAAATTGTATTAAAGAATGATGAAGTTCTCAGAAAAAAATGCAAGCCTGTTGAAAAGTTTGACGAAAAGCTTAGCATACTTTTAGATGATATGGCAGAAACTATGTATAAAGCAAATGGTGTAGGTCTTGCAGGTCCACAGATTGGCGTGCTGAGACGTATAGCGGTAGTTGATGTTGGTGAAGGCTTACTTGAATTAATTAATCCTGAAATTGTAAAGGCTAAGGGAACTCAGCGTGATGTTGAAGGCTGTCTTTCCTGTCCGAACGAATGGGGATATGTTGTACGCCCTAATGAGGTGATTGTAAAGGGGCAAGACCGTACGGGTAAGCATTTTCAGCTTAAGCTTAAGGAGTTTTTTGCACGTGCTGTTTGTCATGAACTTGACCACCTTGATGGACGGCTTTTTATTGATATTGCCGATGAAATGGTTGACCCTAATGACCTTAAAGACTGAGAAAGGAATTTTCTGCAATGAATATTGTATTTATGGGAACTCCTGATTTTGCTGTACCATGCCTTAAAGCATTAATTGACAGTAATGAAAATGTTCAGGCTGTATTTACTCAGCCTGATAAACCTAAGGGACGTGGTTATAAGCTTACACCACCGCCTGTAAAGGAATTGGCTTTGACATATAACATTCCTGTTTATCAGCCTGTAAGTTTAAAAAATGGTGAAGATGCAGAGATGACTATGAAAGTTTTGAATGAACTTTCACCGGATTTAATAATAGTGGTTGCTTACGGGAAAATTCTTCCGAAGGCTATACTTGATTTACCGAAATATTGTATTAATGTTCACGCTTCCTTACTGCCAAAATACAGAGGCGCTGGTCCTATTCAGTGGAGTGTTCTTAATGGAGAGAAGATTACAGGTGTAACAACAATGCTTATGGCTGAGGGATTGGACACCGGAGATATGCTTATCAGCAGTTCTGTTGAAATCGGTGAAAACGAAACAGCATCTGAATTGCATGACAGATTGTCTGAATTGGGTGCCAAGGTATTGTTGGATACTATTAATGCTGTAAAGGATAATACACTTACGCCTATAAAGCAAGATGATTCTTTATCTAATTATGCACCAATGCTAACAAAGGATATGTGCGCAATTGATTTTTCTAAACCTGCACAAGAAGTTCATAATCATATTCGTGGGTTGTCATCTTTCCCAGGTGCAATGACAATGCTGAATGGAAAAAGATTAAAGGTATATAAATCAGTTTGCTTACATGATTTATGCGTTAATTCGATTGCGGGCACGGTTGTAAATGCGGATGACTTTACAGTGGTATGCGGTGATGGTAAATGTGTCAGATTTGTTGAAATTCAGGCGGAAGGCAGTAAGAGAATGAGTACTGCTGATTATCTTAGGGGAAAGGCTATAGAAAAGGGGATTATTCTTAAATAATTTACAAGGAGATTGTCTATGTTGTATTTTGATTCAACATATTTAATTGTTTTGCCTGCTGTTATTTTTGCTTTAATTGCACAAATAATGGTTAAATCGACCTTCAATAAATACAGTAAAGAAAAGAATGAACAGGGTTACACAGCTCGTGATGTAGCACGTCAAATTCTTGATGAAAATGGTCTTTATAATATTCAGATTGAGCATATCAGCGGAAATCTTACCGACCATTATGACCCTTCTGCAAATGTTATCAGGCTTTCTGATACTGTTTATAGCAGTACATCGGTTGCGGCAATAGGTGTAGCAGCGCATGAAGTCGGACATGCTATCCAGCACGCGCAGGGTTATAGTCCAATAAAAATTCGTCAGGCAATTATTCCGATAACACGTATTGGCTCTAATCTTGCTGTACCGCTTGTTTTGATTGGAATGGTTTTTTCGGCGTTTGAATGGCTTATTCCTGTAGGAATTTTTCTATATACAGGTGTTGTTTTCTTTCAGGCAGTAACACTTCCTGTTGAGTTCAATGCAAGCAGCAGGGCATTAAAAACACTTGATGAAAGAGCAATTCTGAGAAATGATGAAGTAAAAATGGCAAAGAAAGTCCTTACGGCTGCGGCAATGACATACGTTGCAGCTATGTTTTCATCATTAATGAGTTTGTTAAGATTGATATTAATTTCTAACAGAGGAAGAAGAAGGTAAATATGAGTGTTAAGTCTGCTCGCTTTACAGTTCTGGAGCTGTTAAATAAAATGGATAATGGTGCATATTCAAATCTTGCACTTGATTCTGTTTTAAAAACAACTGATTTTGCGGAGCGTGATAAAAAATTTATTTCACGTTTGTTTTATGGGATACTTGAACGTAAGATTACATTGGAATATATTTTATCCATATATAGCTCCAAACCTATTGATAAGCTTGATACTATAATTGTTAATATAATTAAAATGGGTCTGTATCAGCTTAAATATATGGATTCTGTTCCGGATAATGCGGCTGTAAATGAGTCGGTTAATCTTGTTAAACAGGTGAAAAAAGCAAATGCTGCAGGTTTTGTCAATGCAGTACTTCGTAGCTTTATCAGAGACAATAAAAAAATTAATTATCCTGCTGATAAAACAAAACGCCTTAGCATTGAATATTCTTGTAATTATGAGCTTGTAGATAAAATCTGCCAAGATTATTCGTATGAACTTGCCGAAAATTTTCTGAAATCATCTGTTAATCCTCATAAAACTTTTCTTCGTGTAAATACATTGAAAATTAGTACTGTTGATTTGACAGATAAATTATTACAGCTTGGCATAAAGGCTGCAATTTCAGAATTTGCAGATGATTGTGTAACTGTTGACAGGATAAGCGGTTTTGAAGATTTTGATTTGTTTTCAAAAGGGTATTTTCACGTTCAGGAT
>JAZSHA010000031.1:0-14901 GCA_045533025.1 Oscillospiraceae bacterium | reverse complement strand
GACAGCGTGTTCCAGATTGCGGCGCACGAAAGCGTTGTACCTGTTGAACAGCTATACGAATACTGCGAAATTGCGAGAAAAATTCTCGTTGGTGAGCACGGTGTAGGCAGAGTTATTGCACGTCCATTTGAGGGTGAGTACCCGTTTACACGCACTTCCCGCCGCCACGATTTTTCCATTGAACCGCCTGCTGAAACAATGCTTGATAAGCTGAAAAACGCAGGCAAGGATGTTATTGCTGTGGGAAAAATCAACGATATTTTCGTTGGCAAGGGCATAACCGAATTTGTATGTACAAGCGGCAACGATGACGGTATGGAAAAGACCTTCGGCTACGCAAAGCGTGATTTCAACGGACTTTGCTTCGTCAATCTGGTTGATTTTGATATGAGCTACGGTCACCGCCGTGACGTTGAGGGCTACACCAAGGCGCTGAACCGTTTTGACGAACAGCTTGGCACGCTTATGGAAATGATGGGTGACGAAGACGTGATAATGATTACCGCCGACCACGGCTGTGACCCCTGCTACAAGGGTACGGACCACACCCGTGAAACAGTGCCGCTGCTGGTGTACGGCAAAAAGGTTGCTCCGAAAAATCTCGGCGTGACGGAAAGCTATACTGCCTGTGCGGATATGGTAACAGAATTTCTGAATTAGTTACAGGGGACGGGTTATCCGTCCCCCTATCGTTTTAATTGCATAATTTACCGTAAGTTCATACATTTTGTTAATTTTTATGATAAAATGTTAGAATAATATATTATGAAAGGATAGGGTTATAATGGGATTTTTCCAAAATGCCGACCCGTTGGTGCTTATAGCATTTATCGGTTATCTTGCAATTATGCTTGCAATCGGCTTCTACTTCTCCAATAAGAGCAAAAATATGAATGAATATTTCCTCGCAGGCCGTGGACTTAACAGCTGGGTAACAGCTATGTCAGCACAGGCTTCCGATATGAGCGGATGGCTGTTGATGGGTCTGCCGGGTGCGGCTTATGCGACAGGTATGGGTAACTACTGGATTGCAATCGGTCTTGCAATCGGTACAATTCTCAACTGGGCATTTGTTGCAAAGCCACTCCGTCGCTTCACAGAGGCAGCTGGCGACTCGATTACAATTCCTCAGTATCTCCAAAATCGCTTTAAGGCTGACAGCCCGATTGTACGTCTTGTTTGTGCGGTTGTAATCTTCGTTTTCTTCCTCGTGTATACAGTTTCCGCTTTCGTTTCAGGCGGCTATCTGTTCCAGGTTATCTTTGATATTGACAGTTCAAATGAGCTTTACACAAAGATTGCTGTAATTGCTTCTGCACTTATTATCATTGCATATACACTTATGGGCGGCTTCAATGCTGTTGCGTGGACAGACTTCATTCAGGGTCTGCTTATGTTCATTGCAATCATCGCACTCCCAATTGCACTTATCAAGAACATTGATGGTTTCAACTGGGAAATGATTAACGAAACTCAGAAGATTGTTGCTGAAGGCGAAAATGCTGCAGGCTTTGCTTCTATGTTTGAAAACAGAAGCGGCAACGCAATTATCAGTGACCTTGCGTGGGCGCTTGGCTACTTCGGTATGCCGCATATCCTTGTTCGATTTATGGCTATCAAGGACGCAAAGAGTGTCAAGAAGTCCGCAATCATCGCTATTATTTGGGTACTTATATCCCTCGGTGCGGCAGTTATCATCGGTATTCTCGGACGTCTCTATCTTGATGGTCAGGGTATCACACTTGCTTCTGCTGAACAGGAACTTATCTTCATCAAGGTTGTTAAGATGCTGTTCCCCGGTATCTTTGCAGGTATCTTCCTCTCTGCAGTTCTCGCAGCTATTATGAGTACAGCTGACAGCCAGCTTCTCGTAACAGCTTCTGCTGTAGCAAATGACTTCTTCAAGGTTGTTGTAAAGAAGGAAGTTCCCGAAAAGACAACAATGTGGGTAAGCCGTGGTGCAGTAATTGCAATTTCGGTAATCGCTTGTATTCTCGCACTTGACCCTAAGGACTCCATTATGGGTATCGTATCAAATGCGTGGGCAGGCTTCGGTGCGGCATTCGGTCCTGCAATTATTCTTTCCCTCTACTGGAAGCGACTTACTCTCAAGGGTACGGTTGCAGGTATTATTACAGGTGCAGCAACAGTTCTCCTCTGGGATAATATTCTCCACCTTGGCGGAATTATGTATTCCATCGTTCCTGGATTTGCTGCTTCTATTCTCCTTACAGTTGTTGTTTCTCTTATCGACAAGAAGCCGTCCGATGAAGTGCTTGAAATCTTTGAAAAGGCTAAGACAATTGAATGATTTAAAAATGGTACGGAGAAATTCGTACCATTTTGTTTTGCTTAAATATTTTTAGGAAAAATTGTGTAGTATAGATAAAAAATATCGTTGAAATTAGGTGAAATGTTTCTTGTAAAAATAGCATATTTTTGATATAATTATTATATTAAGAATGAAAACCTTTACACAAGATTTTCAAAAATGAGGAGGCATTTATAATGAAGTTAAAAAAGGTTCTTGCTTCTGCTTTGGCGGCAGCAATGGCTTTGACAACTATGGTTACGACATCGTTTACAGTAAGTGCGGCACAAGCTGTAACAGGTACAATTAATGCTGAGGGAAAATGCGAAGGCAGTTTAGATGGTTATAGCTGGTCAGGCACATGGAATATATCCGACTATTCTGCAATTGACATTAAATATACCGTAAGCGAGGATTGTTCTGTTCTTGGTAACGGTTTCTGTATTGTTATGAACAGTGATGAAAACGGTATCGGATGGAAAGGTTACGGATATACAACTTTGGCAGCTGGTACATTTGATGTCAATGTTGACCTTACTGCACTTGATCAGGAAAAGTATTTTAATCAGTTAGGCTATCAGATATATGACGGTACAGCAGATACGGCGGTAAGCGGTATTACAATCGATTCTGTAACACTTACAAGCTCTGCTGACGCTCCTGCTCCTATTCCTACAGGCGAATGGATTACAAATGATGACGGCACATACACATATAAAGCTGAAGCAGACCCCGATTCAAGCGATGATAATTGGAATGCTGTAGCTCCTGCTGAATTTAACATTGATTTAACCAATCATATTCCATCGGGCAAAACACTTGCAGATATCAGAAAAATTACAGTTGACATTACATTAACCGGAAATGCAGGAGGAGATGTATTTGCTACTGCTGCTTTGGCAGAAGACCCATGGTATGAGAGTAAATCAGAAAGTTATGATAGTTCAAAAGAAATAACCATAGATTGTTCAAATGGTGTGTGCGATGATACTAATCTTGTGTTCAAAGTTTATTGGCTTAATTACAACACAAAGATTGATGTAGCTCTTACAGTTGAAACTGCTGAAGCTGAGCCAACACCAGCAAGCTACTCAGTAACAACAGAAGTAGCTGCAAACGGTACAGTTTCCGTTGACAAGGAAACTGCTGCTGAGGGCGATACTGTTACAATTACAGCTAAGCCTGCTGATGGCTATGAGGTTGATACAATTACAGTTGTGGGCGCAAGCGGCAATGTAACAGTAACAGACAACGCTTTCACAATGCCTGCTGAAGAAGTAACTGTTACAGTTACTTTCAAGGCCATAGATACTGAGCCAACACCAGACCCAGAGCCAACTCCGGACCCAGAGCCAACACCAGACCCAGAGCCAACACCAGACCCGGAGCCAACTCCGGACCCAGAGCCAACACCAGACCCAGAGCCAACACCAGACCCAGAGCCAACACCAGACCCTGAACCAACTCCGGACCCAGAGCCAACACCAGACCCAGAGCCAACTCCAGATCCAGAGCCAACTCCAACTCCAACTCCTACTCCTACTCCAAATCCATCTCCATCTGTTCCTTCTGTAACAGTAGATAAGGTGACACTTGAAGAGACTGTAGATGAGGCTGATGATAATGAAACAATCAAGGCTAAGATTGATGCAAAGGACAGCAAAATCAAGGCTGAAGTTTTCCTCAATGCAAAGGATAAGAGTGTTAAGCTTGAACTCACTCTCAGAAACGGTGTAAAGTGGGTAATTGAAGCTGACAACATCAGTGAAAAGGCAGCAAATGTTGATATTGATGTTGACCTCAATACAAAGAATATCCCTTCCAAGAAGGTAGAAGAATTTGCTGAAGGCAATGATACAATGCAACTTTCACTTGCTCATAACGGTGAATTCGGATTTATGGCTGACATCCATGTTCCTGTTGCAAAGAAGCATAACGGAAAGATTGCAAATCTTTTCCACTATAATGACGGCAATTTTGACTTTATTGCAAGCGCAAAGGTTAAGAATGCAAAGGTTATTCTCCCATTCACACACGCTTCTGAATATGTAATTGTATTCGCAGACGAATCAATGGGTGAGGACGTTTCTTCCGCTGCTGAGATTTATTCTGAAAGCAATGTAGTGTTCGGTGCAGAAAGCAATTCTGTTGACGTAAAGGTACTTGCAGTTGTATTTGCAGCACTTGCTTTTGCAGGTTTTGCGGCTTCAAGAAAAATCAGACAGAAATAATTTGTAAATAATAAAAAACGGCGCAGAAAAATTCTGCGCCGTTTTTTGCACAATAAGTCAGTTGTTGGCACGTTGCGCTATTGACAATACTTTTTAAGAGTGCTATACTTTCCCTAATAAACTGAAAAGGAGCTGCTTGAAATGAAAAAGCTTAATATGTTAGTTAATGCGCTGGATAAAAAATCACATATCAACCGTGAGATTTACGGACATTTCTCCGAGCACCTAGGCAGATGTATCTACAACGGTATTTATGTCGGTGAAGACTCCGAAATTCCTAACACTGATGGTGTAAGAAATGATATTATTGAGGCATTCAAGGAAATCAAAATGCCTGTGCTCCGCTGGCCTGGCGGATGCTTTGCTGACGAGTATCACTGGAAGGACGGCATAGGCGAAAAATCCTCACGTAAGAAGATGATTAACACTCACTGGGGCGGAGTTGTTGAGGATAACAGCTTTGGTACGCACGAATTCTTCAACCTCTGTGAAAAGCTTGAGTGTGAGCCATACCTTGCTGGCAATCTTGGCAGCGGCACAGTTCAGGAGCTTGCTGAGTGGATTGAGTACATAACCTCTGATGATATTTCTCCGATGGCTGAGCTTCGCCGCAAGAACGGCAGAGAAAAGGCTTGGAAGCTGAAATATCTCGGTATCGGCAACGAAAACTGGGGCTGCGGCGGAAATATGCGTCCCGAATATTACGCTGACGAGTACCGCCGTTATCAGACCTATTGCCGTAATTTCAGCGGAAATGAGCTGTTCAAGGTTGCTTGTGGACCTAACGCTGAGGATTACCACTGGACAGAGGTACTGATGGAAAATGTGAAGGACTGGCACACAAAGGCTATTTCTCTCCATTACTACACCGTGCCGACAGGTGACTGGAGCAAGAAGGGCAGTGCTACTGAATTTACAGACGAAGAATACTACACAACCATATCCAAGACGCTTTACATGGACGAGCTTATTACACGTCACAGCGAAATTATGAACCGATATAATCCAAACAACACAATCGGTCTTATCGTTGATGAATGGGGTTGTTGGTATGATGTTGAACCAGGTACAAACCCAGGCTTCCTTTATCAGCAGAATACAATGCGTGACGCTATTGTTGCGGCTGTAAATCTCAATATGTTCAATATGCACTCTGACAGAGTGATTATGGCTAACCTCGCTCAGGCGGTTAACGTGCTTCAGGCACTTATCCTTACTGAGGGCAAGAAAATGGTCAAGACACCGACCTATCACGTATTCAATATGTTCAAGACTCATCAGGACAGCGACCTTGTTTACAGCTTCTGCGAAAACGAAAAGGTAAGCGATAAGGAAATCCCTGCAATTACTCAGAGTGTTTCCGTTCGTGACGGCAAGATGACAATTACCCTTGCTAACTGCTCGCTTGAGGAGGAGTACGAAATCAGCTGTGCAATCAACGGTTTTACAGCGAGCAAGGCTGCTGCTGAAATTCTTGACGCCGATATTCGTGCGTACAACGATTTTGATGACGGTAACAGGGTTGCTCCAAAGGCTTATGATGTTAAGCTTGAAAGCGGTGCAGTAACAGTAAAAATGCCTGCTTGCTCCGTTGTTTCGGTAGTGCTTGAATGAAGATAGTGTGCCGAAAATGTCTGCTTGCGGAAATGGATTTGCAGGAAGTCTACCAAAGCGTAAAGGAATACGTTGAAGCACTTCCCGTAGAGAAAAAGGCTGATGAAGCAGAGTACGCAAGACGGCTTGAAATCTGCAAGTCCTGCGAAAAACTTGCTGACGGAATGTGCGTGAAATGCGGCTGCTACGTTGAAGCAAGGGCAGCGAAAAAAAATTCGGACTGCCCCGATGAAAAGGATAAATGGCTATTGTAAAATAAATAACACGGTATCACCTGATAAAGATGATACCGTGTTTTGTTATGTTTATGTTTCATGGTTGTGCTCGTCAGCAATTTCAGTTTTCTCAGTATTTGTGCCAGTCGAGTCGGCTTTAGTCTCCTGCTGTTCCGCTTCAGCTTTTTCCTGATTGATTGTAACAGCTGCAGGCGGGTTGCTTATATCAAATTCGATATAATCCCTTGTGCGGTGAGAAAGACGCTTGCGTTTGAGCAGATACGCAACAAATTCGCTGATAAGTGCATACAGAACCGCAAATACAGGCACGCCCAAAACCATTCCCGCAAATCCGAAAAGCCCTCCTCCAACGAAAATTGCAAACATAACCCAGAACGGTGTAAGTCCCGTGGAGTCACCGAGAATTTTCGGACCGAGAATATTTCCGTCAAACTGCTGGAGAATGAGTATAAAAATTACAAATGGAATAACCTGCTTCGGGGCAGTTATAAGCAGGAGAAATGCGCTTGGGATAGCACCGAAAAACGGACCAAAGAACGGAATAATGTTTGTTACTCCGACAATTACGCTGATGAGTGCAACGAATTCCATCTTCATAATGGACATACATATGAAACAGAGAATTCCGATAATAAGCGAGTCAAGAAGCTTACCGGAGAGAAAACCGGAAAGCGTATAGTTTGCCTTTGAAGAAATACGAAGCACGGTTTTGCTCATTCCTCTTGGGAAAACAGCGTACACAATTTTTCTTGCCTGTGCAGCAAAGGTTTCCTTACTGTACAGCAGGTAAATTGCAACGATAAAGCCGATTACAAAGTCCTTTAATGCAACGATGAATCCGATTGCACCGTCCTTAAGCTTGATGGAAAGGTCACCAAGGGAGTCAAGCATATTATTGGCATAGTCAATAAGCTTAGGCTGGATTGTTTCAAGCTGGTTTTCAAAGTAGCGTACGATTTCAGGGTAGTCGCCAAGCCACTTTGTAATCAGTTCTTCAAGCTGGGAAATGTAAGTCGGGATATTGTAAAGAATTTCCATTACGCTGTCCCGTACCTGAATAATAATGACAGTGAGCAGAGCCGCAATTACAGCAATGAGCAGGGTGAGGCTGACAGCAATGCTTAAACAGCGATTAATTTTCGGATGCGGCTTTTTCTTTTCGATGACCTTTGCAAAAATTCGTTCAAAGAATTTCATCAGAGGATTGCAGATATATGCAATTACAATGCCCCATGTTACAGGTGCTATAACTCTGAAAAATTCGCTTATGTATCCCCCGATAACGGAGGATTTGATACACAATACAACCAATGCAAGACATATTGCAAAGGTAAAAATGCAGTATGCAGATATGGTGTTATATTTTTTATTGAAATCTATTTTCAAATTGTCACGTCCTTTCTGCGGGAACTCAATAAGCATATTATACACCTTTTTTATACAAAAGTAAAGTTTTTTTGTAGAAATTATTGAAAAATTAACTGCATCTTATCTAAAATAAGTTATATGATACTGAAAATTGAGCTGACAAAAATTATTGCAATAAGTGCAGGTGCAACGTATCGGACTGCAACTGAAAAAAGGTTTTTTATGCGAAATTTCAGCTTTCCATTGTTGGATATTTCCTTTGCAGCTTTGTCAATGCCCCATATATAGCCTGTTAAAATACAGATGAAAAAGCCTCCCAAAGGCATAATCACTTTATCGGAAAAGAAGCTGAAAAATTCAAACAGGCTCATATTTCCTACTTTTATATCGGGTATTGCTCCCACAGAGAGGGAAGCGAAACAGCTTGCAATAAAAATAATAATTGTTACAGCAATTGCTGCCTTTGTGCGTGTAAGGTTAGTTTTGCTGCATACCCATGATACGATTACCTCCAGCAGGGAAATTGATGAAGTGAGTGCTGCAAAAAGTACAAGTATAAAGAATGCTGTTGCTATAAGTGTACCACTGTCCATTCGTGAAAAAACAGCAGGCAGGGTTTTGAAAATAAGTCCGAAGCCTTCTGTGGGTTCAAATCCAAATGAAAATACCGCAGGAAGAATTGCAAGCCCTGCAACAATAGCAATAATAGTGTCGAGAGCTACTATGGTAACGGTGCTTGAAGCAAGATTGGTGTCTTTGGGCAGGTAGCTGCCGTAGGTAATGAGGGTGCCCATACCAAGGGAAAGGGAGAAGAAAACCTGTCCCATTGCGTTGAAAAGTATATGCATAAAATCAGAAACATTTGTAATCTCAGAAAAATCGGGCACAAGAAAATATTTTACTCCTTCAATTGCATTCGGCAGAGTAAGGCAGTAAATCATTATTCCTATAAGAAAAACAATCAGTATCGGCAGCAATACTGAGCTTACCTTTTCAATACCGTTTGCAACGCCGCCTGATACTACAGCACAGGTTATAATCAGAAATACAGCTGTCCATATAATCGGCTCAAAGCTTTTGGATGAATACTCAGTAAAGTAGTTTGCACCCATTCCAGTGTCGGTAAAGCTGTTGATGATGTACCGTATAACCCAGCCGCCCACAACGCTGTAGCTTGCCATAACGCCGAAAGCTCCGATTACGCCGAAAGCCCCTGCAAATCCCCATTTGGGGTGAATTTCAGCGCAGGAGTCAATGGCATTTTTACCTGCATATCTTCCGATTGCAAGTTCGGAAAGAAGAATGGGGATACCAAGCAGAAGCAGAAATACGATATATATAACCACAAATACCGCACCGCCGCTTGTTCCTGTGATATAAGGAAACTTCCAAAGGTTACCCAGACCGATTGCCGAGCCTGCCGCAGCCATTATAAATCCGAATTTTGAGGACCATTGTTCTTTGTTTGCTTTCATTTGACGAGTCCTTTCTGTTTTTTCTGTTGAAGTATTCCCGATGGTGTGGAATTTTATACACTTTACTGAAAATCGGAGGCAAATATTATAAAAGTGTTAAAAATGAAAAAGGGTACTTTTTTTCCATTTGCAGATATGGTATAATGTCTAATATACCCACTTATAGACCGCTCAGGTCTGCGTTATTACATTGGAGGTTCTTATGGCGAAAAATCAAGGTTTTAATGATGTAAAAAGAAAGGCTCTCGAAGCTTATTTCGGGAAGCTTAATAATATGCAGAAGAAAGCGGTATTCACAGTAAACGGTCCCGTACTTATCCTTGCAGGCGCAGGAAGCGGAAAGACCTCTGTTCTTGTTAACCGTATTGCAAATATGGTTACTTTCGGCAATGCCTATGCAAGCGAAAATGTCCCTGCATCTGTTAATGACGATGATATTGCTTTTCTTGACAGCTATAATGGCAGCGCCGATGAGGAAAGCGTGTCACGTCTCGCTGAAATTGTTGCGGAAAACCGTATTAACCCTTGGAATATTCTTGCAATTACTTTTACAAATAAGGCGGCAGGTGAACTCAAAGAGCGTCTGCGTGCAATGCTCGGCGAACAGGCTGACAGCATTTGTGCGGCTACATTCCATTCTGCCTGCGTGAGAATTTTAAGACGTGAAATAGACAAGCTTGGCTACACATCAAGCTTTACAATCTATGACAGCGACGATAGTCAACGTTTGCTGAAGTCCTGCTATGACCCTCTTGACCTTTCGGACAAGACTTTCCCTGTTAAAACGGTTCTCAGCGTGATTTCCTCTGCAAAGGACAAGCTTATCACTCCTTCTGAGTTTGAAAAGGAAGCAGCAGGGGATTATCGCAAGCTTGGAATTGCTAAGCTGTATAAGCTTTATCAGCAGAGATTGCGTGAGGCTAACGCTCTTGACTTTGACGATATTATCCGTCTTACAGTTGAGCTTTTCGAGCAGGAAGCTGAAGTTCTTGCTCATTACCGCAACCTTTACAAGTACATAATGGTTGACGAGTATCAGGACACAAACGAAGCACAGTTCAGACTGGTTTCTCTCCTTGCAGGGGGACACGGTAACCTTTGCGTTGTTGGTGACGATGACCAGTCCATATATAAATTCCGTGGTGCAACAATTGAAAATATCCTCAATTTCGAGGAGCAGTTTGACAACGCAACCGTAATTCGTCTTGAGCAGAATTACCGTTCAACACAGAATATCCTCAGTGCCGCAAACTCTGTTATTTCCAACAATCTTTCACGTAAGGCAAAGAAGCTCTGGACAGATGCAGGTGACGGCGATAAGGTTACCGTTTTCAAGGCTTATGACGAGTCTGCAGAGTCAAGATTTGTTGCTGAAACAATTCTTGAGCAGGTAAAGGACGGCGCTTCCTACAAGGATTTTGCAATCCTCTATAGAATGAACGCACAATCCAACAGCATTGAACGTGCGTTTACACACAGCGGTATCCCTTACAAGGTTATCGGCGGTATGCGATTCTATGACCGCAAGGAAATTAAGGATATGACAGCGTATCTTTCCGTGCTGAACAACAATCGTGATATGCTCCGTTTCAAGCGAATCATCAACGAGCCTAAGCGTGGTATTGGTGATACAACATTGTCAATGATTGAGCAGATTTCCGTTGACCTTAATGTTTCTCCGATTGATGTAATGCGAGACAGCGAAAGCTATGCACCCGTTGCAAAAAAGTCTGCACTGCTTACAAAAACAGCGGCAATGTTTGACCACCTGATTGAGTTTGCTGAAACACATACTCTCAGTGAATTGCTTGATGAGCTGCTGGATAAGACAGGCTACGCAAACGCTATGAAGGCGCTGGGCGACGAGGGCACAGGCAGACTTGAAAATATCAGCGAACTTAAAACAACTATGGAGCAGTACACCGAAGCTAACGGAGAGGAAGCAACACTTTCGGGCTTCTTGGAGGAAATCAGCCTTTACACAGACGTTGACAAGCTTGAAGAAGACAGCGACGTGGTTTATATGATGACAATGCACAGCGCAAAGGGACTTGAATTCCCGACTGTTTTCGTTGTTGGTATGGAAGAGGGTATTTTCCCAGGCGTAAGAAGTATGAACAGCCTCGAGGATATGGAGGAAGAGCGCCGACTTGCGTATGTTGCGATAACCCGTGCAAAGAAGAAGCTGTATATCTCCCACGCTAAGCAGAGAATGCTGTTTGGTTCAACAAACAGAAATCTCATTTCACGTTTTGCAAAGGAAATCGATTCGGATTACGTTGAGCGTATCGACAGCACAATGAAGATTGCCGATGATAACAATGACGTTATCGTGCAGAGCGTGCCGAAATACACCTTGCAGAGCGAGCTTGCAAACCGTAAGGTTGAACAGGCAAAGAAAAAAGCCGAAGCGGATTTCTCCGTCGGCGAGCGTGTAAAGCATAATATTTTCGGTGAGGGAACAGTTCTCTCTGTTAAGAAGATAAGCAATGACGCTATGCTTGAAATAGCATTCGACAGCGTAGGCACAAAGAAGCTTATGGCTAATTTTGCTAAGATTACAAAGATATGAAAAATGCCTGAGAGGATTGTTTCTCTCAGGCATTTTTGTGTTCTTTTAAATTTCACGGCAGAATGTTACTACATAACTTACGAGATTAGGATGTTCAAGTGACATACAAACAACCTCCCAGCCGTCCTTTGCCATATCGTTCATTAATTTATTGACTTGTTCTAAATTTACGTTCCATTTAACTTTTACAGCTTTATATTCTTTCATTTTCAAATCTCCGTTACATCATCAAAGGTGTGAGCATAATAAGGGCATTGAAGAAGTAGAGTACAACAAAAATCCAGAAGCAAGGTGTTGAAAGAAGAGCCTTCCATTTGCACTTAGGCTTTTCTTCTTCGGGAACTTCAAGAGCCTGCTCAACAGGGAAGCCGTCGTTTTCGTCGTCAATTCTGCCGTTTCTCTTGAGGAGAAGCACGATTGCAACGATTGCAATAACCACGAGAACAGCTGCGTAGATAAGCTCGGTATTGAGGAAGTCCTCACCTTTCTTGTATTCAAGATAAGAAAGCACCATAGCGTTTGTATTTGCAGCCATATGACAGATGATAGGGAGCCAGATTGACTTGCTCTTGATTGCAACATAACCAAGTACGAGACCAAGCAGGAAGCCGTTGAAAATCTGATTGAAATTGCCGTGCATAATGCCGAAAATAAGTGCAGAAGCGATTACTGCAAAGGTCTTATTTACAGGGGAGAGAAGCTTGAGCACTATTCCTCGGCAGAGAAGCTCCTCAGTAATTGCAGCAATGAATACGAAGTATACAACCATTATAACGTTCTGAGCAACGTTGTCGGAGAAAGTAAACATTGATGCCATTGCTTCGTTGATACCGCTCATTTTTGTTACAGACATTATTCCGTACTGGACAAGAAGTGAGAAGCCTTGAAGTCCGAGCACTGCGAGCACACCGATTACGCAGTCAACGGCAGAAAGCTTGATTCCGCCGAACACCTTTGCACGGTAGTGATTTTTTGTCATTGCATTGCCGATGAGGTAAGCAACAGGGTTGGCAATAAGATAGCATATTGCGTTGAGTGTAATCATAAACATTGGGTTGATGTCTGTTGTGACAGATGCCATAAGCTCTTCGGGAGAAGCTCCGCTTGCCATTGCCTGTGCGCCTGCAACTATACCGTAAAAGAACATTGCAACAGACGATATTATATTTACAATCAGATACTGGAAAAGCATTGCCATACAAGCTCTGTTGTAGCATTTTTTAACCTGCTCTCTTGGCGGAACTGCATATGCAGGAGGAGTGGTGTACTCAGGAGGCATAGTGTTTGTATTGGTATCCATAATCATTTTCCTTTCATTATTTATTTTTGGTTTACTGTATTAAAAGATTAACACAATAATACTATAAATTTGTTGAATTGTCAACCGTTAATATTCCACAAGCTAATAAATAAAATTGAAAAAAATTTGTACATATTAATCATTCTTTTTCTTCAATCTAAAATAATAACCGAGAGATTTGATTGCGAAAAATCCGTATTCTACAGCGATAACTGCCATAAAAATCACATATCCGATTTTGAACGGGGTCATTCCCAAATCGTCTGTAAAGCACCATATAATCAGCATTACAGCAAGAATTACATCAACAGTCAGCGGAATAATCATTTTTTTAAGATAATTCTTTGCGTGATTGAGTGCCGACTCATTATCGCTGTAAAGCTCGGGGGTTTCTTCGTCGTCAGCGTATTCCCTCGACCAGATGCAGTAGCCGTCCTTTTTGGTAACGGACGCAAATTCAAGCTTCCAGCCGTTTTCCTTTGTGAGTGCAATGTATTCCTCTGAAATTTCATCTTGAAAATCCACAATAAATCTCATCTTGCAGGGCTCTGATTTGATGAAATAGAAGTCCTGTCCAAGCTTGTCAAAACGGTAGAATTTCCAGCCTTCCGCCGCCATTTTTTCAACCATAGCTTCTGCTTTGTCGGGAGCGGCAACCCAGAAAAACGGCGATTTCTTAATCATTTCCTTTGATTTTAGCATAGCCTTTTCCTGTTCCTTGGTGTAGATGAAATTTTCCTCGGGAATGGTGAAATCAAACTTTACCGCATCGGGATTTTTTTCAAGTACCTTCTTGTTTGAGTTATGTAATTTCCGCCAGATAAGTATAAAGATAACCGATAAAACAAATGGTACGATAAGTACCTGCCAGTGTATTTCTTTTGTTGAAATATCTTCAAGCGTTGCTGCACCTGCGCCGATGAACATACCTACCACAAAGCATATGATAAAGAACATAACCGTCTGCAAAGTTCTGTAAAGCGTAACCCAGCTTTTGTAGGACGGCTCAGCTTCTGTTTCCTTGTCAGCATTCTTTATAATGTAGTAGTTTCTGCTGTCAGCACATTTTACCCATCCGTTTTCCGTTAAACGCTTCGGAACTCTGCCCTCGCATTTCTTTTCACGGACAATACGGTATCGTACCTGCTCAACTTCACCCTCTTCAAAGGTAAATAATCCGTAAGGCTTGAAGCCTGTCAGCATAAGCCCCTCAGAAGCAAGACGTGAAAGCTTTTCCTCTGATTTTACCACATCTGCAAACCAGAACGGCATAAATTTTACAGTCATTTCAGGCTCGCCTCCTGTGAAAGAATGTTGCCGTAAACCAGCTTGATACGGGCAATTTCCGCCTTCAGTACCTCTCTGCCGATATCGGTGATTTCGTAGATGATTTTCTTGTCGCTGTCATCATAAACGTCAATCAGCTTGTCTTTCTGCATCTTTGTCAGCGTGCCGTAAACCGTACCGGAGCCAAGCTTTATGCGGTCCTCGGTAAGCTCGGCAACGAATTTTGTTATTCCGTAGCCGTGACGGGGTTCATTCAGCGCAAGCAAAATGTAAAACGCTGTTTCCGTCATCGGCAGGTGCTTTTTAATAAGCTTTTCCAAATCAGTCATTTTTAAATCACGCTTTGTAAGAAGCGTGTCCTCCTTTTACGATGTTTTGTGGTTTTGCTTGCAAAATTTCGGACGTGAGTCCGAAAAACAAAACTCGGGTTTGAAAATTTATTTTCAAACTTACTCCTTAATATCAAGCAAAAATCTGCTTTTTCTTGCCGTTTGCTTTTCTTGGATA
>JAZSHA010000270.1:0-2964 GCA_045533025.1 Oscillospiraceae bacterium | reverse complement strand
ATATACTTCTGACGAGGGAAAATACAATGGTTAGCGATATACTTGCCTTTTACGGGCGAAATAAGCAGACCTTCTTTTATAAGCTTTTCCATTATTTCTTCAAGGTAAAGGGGCGCTACTCCCATTTCGTCTGCAATTTCGTTTACCGTTTTTGCTTCATTTCGGCAAATAACCATAACCTGCGGACAGATTTTGGAGTTTTCCATAAGAAGCGAAGCCTTCATTGCTGAATATCCCCAGAACCAGTTAACATCAGCGGGAGCGTAAGCAGTTTTTCCTATACTATTCATATTATCAAACCTTTCTTTCAGATTTTTCTTTGCGTCAAACAAACGGCGTTTTACCGTTCCTTCGGGAACAGCAAGCTCATCTGCAATTTGTCTGATTGATTGTTCCTTCAGATAAAAACGCACGATTATTTCACGGTGAATTGCGGCAAGCCTTGAAAGGGAAAAGTTAAGCTGTGAAATATCCTCTGCGGCAATTAAATTTTCGATTGGCTGGGGGATTTCCGCCGCCATACCGCCTGCGGTTTCAATTGGCAAAGTAGAATTCTGCTTGCTGGCAATGTAATCAGCATACTTGTTCCGTGCCATTTTCCAATACCATGAATTAAAGCTGATAAATTCCTTGCCGCTTTCAATGACACGCAGGGCTTCATACAGAATATCCTGCGACAAGTCCTTTGCCGCCTCAGTATCGGAAATTCGCTTTACGCAGAAAAGATATGTAGCTTCAATCAGCTCGTTTGTTACAAACTCGTTCATAGGCTTACCTCTTGCAAATCGATTTACGCTGAATTTAAATTCGCTTATTAAGTCTGAAAAAAAATAAAAAGGTTCGGCAGTTTTAAAAAAATTCCACGAAAGGAATCAAACTCTTCGTGGAATTTTTATTTTATTCGATTTTACCAAGGCTGAACTGTACCTACGATATCCTGAAGGCTGTTCAGGTTGTTGTCTGCAACATACTTTTCAAGTCCTTCAATAATCTCAACAGGAGCCATTGGATTGGAGAAAAGCGCTGCACCAATCTGTACGGTCTGTGCGCCAGCCATCATCATTTCAACAACATCCTCCCAGCGTGAAATACCGCCCATACCGCATACAGGGATATTTACAGCGTTGGCAACCTGCCATACCATTCTTACCGCAACAGGGAAAATCGCAGGACCTGAAAGTCCGCCCACGTTGTTGTGGAGAATTGGTCGGCGAGTCTTGATGTCGATACGCATACCGAGGAGTGTGTTGATGAGGGAAACTGCATCAGCACCCTCTGCTTCAACAGCCTTTGCAATCTCAGCAATGTTTGTAACGTTTGGTGAAAGCTTCATCATAACGGGCTTGCTTGTTGCAGCTCTTACAATTTTTGTAATTGAAGCCGCACCCTCACAGCTTACGCCGAAAGCTGCTCCGCCTGCCTTAACATTAGGACAGGAAATGTTTACCTCAATCATATCAACATCTGTGCTGTCAAGCTTTTCAGCAATTTCACGGTACTCGTCAGCTGTAGAACCAGCAATATTTGCGATAACAACTGTATCCTTTGTTTTAAGGTTAGGGAGCTCAACTGCAATAAAGTGGTCAACACCCGGGTTCTGGAGTCCAACGCTGTTGAGCATACCACTTGGAGTTTCGGCAATTCTTGGCGGAAGGTTACCTGTGCGCTGTCTTGGTGTTGTACCCTTTACGGAGATACCGCCGAGGGTTGACAGTGGATAGAAGTGCTCGAATTCTCTGCCGTAGCCGAATGCGCCCGAAGCAGGAATAAGCGGATTTTTGAAATCAACGCCGCAGAAATTCACGGCAAGCTTGTTTGAATTACTCATCGAAAAGCACCTCCTCAGCATTGAAAACAGGACCGTCCTTGCAAACGTGAGCGTAATACTCGTTGCCATCACGGATTGTTCTGCAAGCGCAAACGAGGCAAGCACCAACTCCGCAGCCCATTCTTTCTTCAAGGGAAACCTGACACTTTACGCCGTTTTCCTTTGCAATTTCGATAATTCTGCGGAGCATCACATTTGGTCCGCAAGCATAGATTACGTCAGGCTTTTTAGAAGCAAGAACTTCCTTGAGAGCGTCTGTTACGAAGCCCTTTCTGCCTGCTGAGCCGTCATCTGTGCAGAGGATTGTTTCAGCGCCTGTAGCGGCGAAATCCTCCTGCAAAATTACAGCGGAAGCGTTTCTGTAACCGCTGATTACAGTAGCGTTCTTACCGAAGTTTTCAGCAACCGCAAGCATTGGAGGGTTACCGATACCGCCGCCGATGATAACAGCAGTTTCGTGACCGCCCATTTCGAAGCCGCGTCCACCAAGAGGTGCAACGATATCAATCATTGCGCCCTCTGCAAGCTGAGACATAACCTTTGTACCCTCGCCTCTTACCTCAAAGATAATGCGGAGAGTACCCTTATTCTTGTCGATTGAGCAGATGGAAATCGGACGGCGGAGCATAAAGCCGTCAACCTTGACATTGACAAACTGACCAGCAACAGCCGCTTCTGCAACGTCTGGGCAGAGAATTGTCAGGTCATAGATTTCCTTTGCAAGTGTTTTCTTTGAAAGGATAAGATATTTACCCTGTGTATATTTCATTGGGAGTCCTCCAATTCAATCATATTTCCGTAATATCAATCATTTCCATATCGTCGATGTTCTTGCCCATCATAAGGATATCGGCAACAGCGTTTGCTGTATCGATTGCTGTCAGACAGCAGATAGAACGCTCAACGGTCTTACGGCGGATTTTTACGCTGTCAAATGCAGGGATACGACCCTTTGCGGAGGTGGAAATTACATAATCAATCTTGCCACTGTCGAGGAGGGTCATAACGTTTGGCGCTTCCTCGGATGCACGTCTTGTAACACTTGCGGCAACCATATTTCTGTTCAGCATTGAAGCTGTTCCGCTTGTTGCGTAAATGTCGAAGCCGAGGTGCTCAAACTTTTCAGCAACGTAGAT
>JAZSHA010000276.1:0-2134 GCA_045533025.1 Oscillospiraceae bacterium | reverse complement strand
ACAGGTGTAACGCTTGAAATTATAGTCCCTGAGAATGAAGAAGGACTTGACGCTTTGCTGGAATCTGGTGAAATTCCCGACCTTATCTATGCAGGGGAGCGTACAGATGAACTGATTGAAAAGAAAATGCTTGTTGCTCTTGATGAGTATACAGAAACCGTGGGAAGCTCTTTCCCTGAAATGTACGGTGCAAACCTCGATACCCTCCGTGCAGAGGACGGTAAACTTTATACCTTCGGTACAGGCGGCTCAACTCCCGCACAGTTTACCGCAAACGGTACATTTCAGATTCAGTATGCAGTGCTTGAGGAGCTTGGCTACCCCGAAATAAATACACTTGAACAGCTCGGTGATTGCCTTAAACAGTATCTTGAGCTTCATCCCGAATGTAAGGGACTCCTTCTCTGCGGCTCACCACAGCAGCAGTGGCTCGATACAGTAAGCCTCAGAATCAACTACCTGCTTGGATGCCCCGATGACGGAGAATTCCTTGTAAATGAGGAAACTGGCGAAGCTGTGTATAAATGGACTGATGAAAGAACAGGCGAGATTGTAAAATGGCTTAATCAGATGTACAACGACGGTGTCCTTGATGAAAAATCCTTCTCCCTGAAGCACGATGCATATGTTGAACGTATTTCACAGGGAAATGTCCTTGCTATTGCCGATTATTATGAGGATTACGCCCCTGCGGAAGAAATTCTTGCCGCAGCAGGAAATTACGGTAAAATGTACTGCCCGATAGAGGTTACGCTCTACGAGGACGATAATGTCCCGTTCCTTGCGGATTACGGCGAATTTGCAGTTGCCGACGGAATCGGAATTACTACAGCCTGTGAGGAACCTGAAAGAGCTTTCCGTTTCCTTGACTGGTGGTGCAGTGATGAAGCACAGCAGCTTGTCAATTTCGCGACAGAGGATATAAATGCCGAATATGACCCGTTGTCCGAATCCTATTATGAGGATACAGGTGCAGCACTCTATGCAGAACCGTTCCCTATGAGAGGACTTACCGAAAAAAAAAAGGACGGCGCTTATTATTCCGCTGCAGTCAATAAGCATACTGCCGCTTATTCTGAGCCTCAGAAAGCTACGGCCGAAGCTTACGGAGTAACCCTCTTTGCCGAAATGTTTACGCAGACAAGTGAACTTCCTGTTTACGGAAGAACGCTGATAAGCGATATGGAAATCCACGCTCTCAGTGAGGAGGGAATCCTTCTCGAAAGCCTCGGAACATACGTAAAAACCGAGGTCCAGAACGCAATCAAGCTCCCAGCCGAGGAGTTCGACGCAAAGTGGAAGGAAATCACAGACTGGTGTCACAATAACGGCGCGGACGCCTTGTCAGAAATTATGACAGGATATGTCAAAAAGGATATGAATATTACGTGATTATCAAGCCTGAAAACAGAGACGTTTTCAGGCTTTGCTTGTTTTGAAACGGCTTTTTTGATAACTATGTGTAAAAGTGATGAAAGCTTTTGGAATAAACTACAAAATGCCCGAATTTCCTTGACGAATTGACAAAAAAGGTGTATTATAGTATTATCAGTAGTTGTATGTATACGCTGATGAATATATTGAACGGAGGCTTCATTTCCAATTATGGCACTTTCCGGAAGCGCTAAAAAAGCCTATAAAAAAGCTTTTAAGGCGAAACAGAAAAAGAAGCGGGGTCATTGGCTTCTTATCCAGAAGGGGGATTGTGCCAAAGAGGTAGCAAGTAAGCTTTTTACCCAGTTTGCGCTTGTGGTGCTGATAGGGTGTATAGTTATTCTTGCAAATGAACTCAGACTTTCTTTGAGTGCAAAATTCCTGAACAGCTCTTTACAGGATTTGTATTATACCTATATCAGCCCGGGAGATAACAACGGCGAAATCCTTGACAGCGCAAAACAGCTGCTTGAAATCAATCCCGATACAGTGGGCTGGGTGCATATCGAGGGGACTAACGTCTCACTTCCTGTCGTGCAGAAAACAACAAGCGATGGAAACGAGTATTATCTCAAGCGTGCCTTTGACGGAAGCTCAAATAAAGCAGGCACCGTCTTTATGGATATGCGCAACGTGATTAACGCACATAAACGTTCCGATAACCTTATCCTTTACGGTCACAATCAGAAGGATAAAACAA
>JAZSHA010000045.1:0-3112 GCA_045533025.1 Oscillospiraceae bacterium | reverse complement strand
ACAATCGCAAGAGCAATCCTCGCGGATAACCGAATTCTTATCCTTGACGAAGCAACAAGTTCCGTAGATACAAGAACAGAAATTCGTATTCAGAAAGCAATGAATAACCTTATGAAAGGCAGAACAAGCTTCGTAATCGCCCACCGCCTCTCAACAATCCGTGACGCCGACCTTATTCTCGTAATGAAAGACGGCGACATCATCGAGCAGGGTAACCATACTGAGCTTCTCGCCAAGGACGGCTTCTATGCGTCCCTCTATAATTCCCAGTTTGCACAGGCATAAAAATGAAGGACAAAGGAAAGTTTCCTTTGTCCGTTTTTATGTCAATGTAACGTCATATCTATTTTAAAAATAGATTACTGGCAGTTGCCTCTGAAGCAGTTAAGAATGTACTTGATGATATCGAAACAGCTCATTTATTTCACCTCCTGTTTAAGATTTCCGTTTCGGTTACAACCCGGTAACGGATTAATTAAATTATAACAGAACGGTTACAGCAAATCAAGCTGTAAGTTATGGAAGGGGAGGGACACCCTGCCATAACAGGTTAAAGTTGCAAATATATCATTAATATGCTATAATAAACCAAACAGCGAAAGGACGAATTTCTATGATAAACCGAACATCATTCAGTGCCCTCGATATTATCAGTCGAGTGCTTGAAGAAAACGTAAAAGAGGGCGATATATGTATAGACGCAACCGCAGGCAGGGGACACGATACCGCCTTTCTCTGCTCCCTCGTAGGCGAAAGCGGACGTGTCACCGCCTTTGATATCCAGCAGGATGCCGTAGACAGCACAAAACAGCTTGTTGCCGAAAAAGGCTATGCAGACTGTGCAGAAGTGCTTCTGAAAAGCCACAGCGAAATGGACGAGCTTTTCGATGAGGAAACCGTGTCCTGTATCACATTCAATTTTGGCTGGCTTCCAAGAGGCGACCACAACATTTTCACCCGCAAGGAAACCAGTATCCCAGCTATTGAAAAAGGCTTGAAGCTTCTTAAACACGGCGGAATAATGACCCTCATCATCTACTACGGCAGGGAAACAGGCTTCGAGGAAAAGGACGCCCTACTCGAATATCTCCCGACCCTCGACAGCAACAAATATACCGTAATCGAAATGCCGTTCGTCAATCGTCCAAATTGCCCACCAATTCCTATTGTTATAATCAAAGATTAAAAAAATACTGCCTTGCACCGAAATGCAAGGCAGTATTTTTTATTTAGCAGCATCGTTGCCCCAAATACTGTTGAGCCAAATAATTCTGTCATCAACAAAGTAAGCAATATCTGAAGCAGAGTTAATTCTCCAGCTTTCTTTTTCGCCTAAATCGTGTTCAAGTTCAGCAGCCGTATTACAGACCGCATAAACAACATCATTCAAACTGTTGTCAGCCTGAAGCTCGTTCCATTTGTCCTTGACAATATCCTGAAACCAGTCAGCCTTCATAAACATAATCAGCCAGAAGTTGGAGCGTTCAACCATATCGTGAACAGGCTTCTGAAATGTACTTGCATAGTAAACTCCTGTTCCGCTGCCTTCATAAGCCCAGTTGAAATCCCATGGAGCAAGGAAGGTCAATCGCTTATACTTGCTTGTATCGCTGAAATCAACAGCCATAAAAAAGCTTCCTGCGCCAACATCATAATTGTGAACAAGCTCTTCAAGAATAAGCATATTTGCAAGTGATTTTGTGTCAACAACAGCTTCAATTGCTTCTTGTGGTGAAATGTTTCCTGCACTGACAACATTGTAATTTTTGTCAAATTTCATAGCCCTGTTGTTTTCAATGCCCTCATAGCAGATTTTGAAAATACCATTATAATATTTTTCAATAAAAGCACGCTGTTCATCTGAAAAAGTATCGCTCTTTATTGTGTAGCCGTCTTCTGCAACAGCACGTGTTTCACCAAGTATATCCGTATATTCGATTTTGCCGTAATCCATAAAGAAGCAGGGCTCATCAGGGTCTTCGCCTGCATAATTGTCCAGCTCAATTAAATATCCGATGTCAGTGTGCGTTTCACCTTCTTTAGGCTCATAAATGTCAACTCTGTCATCAGCAGCCTGAGTGTGCTCGCAGAGCAAATAAATTCCTTTGAATTCCCCGTTTATGTACACGTTAACGTAAGTGCAGTCAGAGCTGTAGTATTCACCTCTGAAAATTTCTCTTGCAAGACTCAGCGCCATAAAATCAGGGATAAGGTTCCAGTTGGATTTCAGCAGTACCCAGCTTTTGTATTCCTTGCCATCGTGAAGTCCAAGCATATTCTGCTTCTCATTGAACTTGATACGATATGGAAGAACAGTATCATTAGCTGAGGAGTTGCCTCTTACCTTAACTCCGCCTTCAGCAGTAAGTCTGTATTTTTCATCGCAGTTGAACACGTCAATAACCGTGTCATTGTAAACCTCTTTTGAAGTAATCTGCTCGTTGTTGTATGTAAGAATGTGTACCACAGGAAAGTCTCTGTCTTCAACTATATCAGCAAAATACTCGTCAATTCTGTCGGAAATATCAAGATACTGTTCCATAACAGGCGAAATTGCTTCCGTGGCAGCAGTTGTTTCTTTGGTCTCTGCGGATGTTGCAGCAGTTACTTTTTCGGTAGCTGTTGTCTCTGTTGAAGTTGTTTCAGATGTTGCTGTGATACCAGAAGAATTTGTTGTCACGATTTCTGTGCTTTCGTAATTTGAAGTGGTTTCTGTAACAGAAGTTGTTTCCACAGAAGTATCCGTTGGAATGTCGGACTCAGTTTCAGAAGCAGTTGTTTCTGTTACAGTGGTTTCAGCCGTTGTTGTGACAGCAGAAGTTGACGTAATAATTTCCGAAGCATCGGTTGCCGAAGCGGATATTTCATCAGCTGTTCCCTTAGAGCAAGCCGACAAAATCAGCATTATAATAGCAGAAACTGTTATGTATAATTTTTTTATGTTCATACTGATATTTCCTTTCAAATAGTATTTACATAATTATACAATATTATTTCTGATTTTACAATAGTATACTGAATATTTGTTTGTCATGTAAGTGATTTTTTTACTTATTTTTTTGACTTGTTTTTGACCCATATTTGACCCATAACTGACATCCGTTTTGACATC
>JAZSHA010000279.1:0-3465 GCA_045533025.1 Oscillospiraceae bacterium | reverse complement strand
CTTGAAATCCTCCGCTGTCAGTGAGTATTGGCTTATCCCAGTTCATAAATTTATGCAAGCCGCCCATTTCCCTGATTACACGGTCAGATGGTCGGACGAGCAGATGATATGTGTTGCAAAGCTCAACCTGACATTTTAAATCTTTCAGATCGACGGATGAAATACCACCTTTGATTGCAGCGGCCGTTCCTACATTCATAAAGCAAGGTGTCTGAAATGTTCCATGAACTGTTTCAAACTGACCTCTTCGTGCTTTCCCTTCTTGTTTTAACAATGTATACATAGTGTTCTCCTAACTTAAATTATTATCATTGAATCACCAAAGCTGAAAAATCTGTATTTTTCTTCAACAGCTTCCTTATATGCCTTCATAGTGTTATCATATCCCATAAACGCAGAAACAAGCATAATAAGTGTACTTTCAGGAAGATGAAAGTTTGTGATAAGTCCGTCCAGCACCTTAAATTCGTAACCAGGATAAATAAAAATATCAGTGTAACCTTCACATTCTTTGATTTCACCGTTGAATGTTGCTACACTTTCAAGTGTACGGCAGGAAGTTGTTCCTACAGCAATAACACGTCCACCGCTTGCTTTTGTTTTATTTATCAGCTCAGCAGTTTCCTTTGGCATATAGTAATGTTCACTGTGCATTTTATGGTCAAGTACGTTATCTTCTTTGACAGGACGGAATGTTCCGAGTCCGACGTGAAGTGTTACATAGGCAAGGTTTATTCCTTTACACTTTAATTCTTCGAGCATTTCTTTGGTGAAATGCAAGCCTGCTGTTGGTGCGGCAGAAGAACCTAATTCACGGGAATAAACAGTCTGATAGCGTTCCTTATCTTCAAGCTTTTCAGTAATATATGGTGGGAGTGGCATCTGTCCGATATCCTCAAGCGCTGTAAAGAAGTTGCCTTCACACTCGAATTTGGCAATTCTGTTTCCCCCTTCGACAGTTTCAATTATTTCTGCTGTAAGTCTACCGTCACCGAAAGAGAATTTTGCACCAGGTTTTGCTTTTTTGCCTGGACGGACAAGAAGTTCCCAGAGTTTGTCCCCCTTTTGTTCAAGCAACAAGAATTCTACAACTGCACCTGTTCCTTCTTTCACTCCGAAAAGACGTGCAGGAAGTACGCGGGAGTCATTCATTACCAGCAAGTCACCTTCTTTAAGGTAATTGCATAGATTATAGAAATGGTTGTGCTCAATTTCTCCTGTTGTTCTGTTTACTTTAAGCAGACGGGAGTGATTTCTCGGCTCAACAGGAGTTTGGGCAATCAGTTCTTCTGGCAGGTCATAATAGAAATCCGAACGTTTCATAGTTGAAATGTCGAGCTGTGTTTTACAAATTACATTTTCAGCATTACGAAGAACAGCAAGGATTGGTTTGCTCCACTCGGCTGCTGTGCTTGAATTAACAAGAGTTACTTCGATTATATCATTTATTTCAGAAATACAATCATTAAGTGCATCGGCATTTTTGCTGAAATAATCAGGAAAATCAAGTTGTTCTGAAATATAGCTGTAGAATTTTTCTTTTGTATCAAGTGTGCTGAAATCAAGAGTAAGTTTAATCATTGTTTTGCTCCTTAATAAAGCTGTGTAAAGCTTTCATAGTGGTCATCTGTATAGAAAATCAAGCCGTCATTTGAAAATACGATGCGTTCACCGCCGCGGTATCCGCCTTCATAGTTTACGTCACATTCGGTATATTTACGTCCGTCAGCTTCGGGAAGCAAGCCTTCATAGTTACCAAAGTAGTCTCCTCCGATGCTCATCTGGTCTGTAACTTCCCAAAGATTGCCTTCTTTATTGTTCCAACCGAGTTTTTGTGCCTCTTTTTTAGTTATGAAGTTTGAAGGAAGCGTGCCGAATGTGTGGATATATTCGGCTACATCTTCGGGAGTAGTATATCTGCCGTCTTTCTCTATGGAAAGTTTTTCAACAGAACTTTCTGTTGCTGTTTCCGTTTCTGGGTATTCAGGAATTGAAGTATCTGAAGTTATTGTTTCAACAGTTGTTTCGGATATTTCTGATTGATCTGTTATATCTTCGTCCTCATAATTTTCGTCATTGTCATTATAGTATTCCTCTGTTACAACTTCTTCTGACAGAATGTATTCCAGTGCTTCTTCACAGCCTGTAAAAGTAAATAGCACCGTTACAATCATTACAAAAATACATATAAGTTTGGTGTTTAAAGTTAATTTTTTCATTTTGATACCTTCCTATCTTATTTATTTTAAAAAATCTATTGACAAAGTTTTTTAGTTTGGATATAATAATTATTGAAAACCGATAGAGGCGCAGTAAAGATAAGTATTGCCGCAAAGACAGCCAGTGTCGTCCGTATGCGGTATTGAAAGGCGATACTGCCGAAGGGACTCGTTTGGCAAGCGGCTTCCTGATTGCATATTTAAGAAGTATGCAATTGTCATCATTCGTATGGTGGAGTGCTATCGACATAAATTTATGTATAACATATAAATGTCAGTATTTCTATTATATAGTATGATTAATCGGTTTGCAACCGATTTTTTTATTTTTATGTAAATTTTTAATTAAAGGAGCTTTTATTATGAAAAAGTATAATGTCGGTATTATTGGTGCAACAGGTATGGTAGGTCAGAGATTCTCACTCCTGCTTGAAAATCACCCTTGGTTCAATGTTGTTGCTCTCGCAGCTTCTCCAAGAAGCGCTGGCAAGCGTTACGAAGATGCTGTTGGTGCAAAGTGGGCTATGACTTCCCCTATTCCTGCTGCTATGAAGGATATGGTTGTTATGGACGCTACAGCTGACGTAAACAAGATTGCTTCTATGGTTGATTTTGTTTTCTGTGCTGTTGATATGAAGAAGGACGAAATCAAGGCTCTTGAAGAAATGTATGCTAAGGCTGAGTGCCCTGTTGTTTCCAACAACTCTGCTCACCGCGGCACACCTGATGTTCCAATGGTAGTTCCTGAAATCAACCCTGACCACATTGAAATCATCAAGGCTCAGCGTGAACGTCTTGGCACAAAGCGTGGCTTTATTGCTGTTAAGTCCAACTGTTCTCTCCAGAGCTATGTTCCTGCACTTCACCCACTTATGGCTGAATTTGGTGTAACAAAGGCTCTCGTTTGTACATATCAGGCTATCAGCGGCGCAGGCAAGACTTTTGAAACAATGCCTGAAATCGTTGATAATATCATTCCTTTCATCGGCGGTGAAGAAGAAAAGTCCGAGCAGGAACCACTCAAGATTTGGGGTAAGATTGAAGGCGACAAGATTGTAAACGCTACAACTCCTTCTATCACAGCTCAGTGTCTCCGTGTACCTGTTTCCGATGGTCACACAGCTGCTGTATTTGCTTCCTTTGAAAAGAAACCTACTAAGGAACAGATGCTCGAAGCTTGGAAGAACTTCAGCGGAGTTCCACAGGAACTTGAACTTCCATCTGCTCCGAAGCAGTTCCTCAACTA
>JAZSHA010000234.1:0-12954 GCA_045533025.1 Oscillospiraceae bacterium | reverse complement strand
AATGTCAATATATTATTACGGACTCAGAGCAGCATTTGTATTAACACTGACTACAGGTGTAAGTGTTGTAACCGACTTTATCTGCTGTAAAATCAGAAATAAAAGCACCGAAAAGGATATTTCAGCTGTAATAACAGGACTTACATTGGGGCTTATGCTGTCAGCTTCTGTACCGTATTATGCAGCAGTAATCGCAGCTGTATTTTCAATAATTGTTGCAAAGCACGCTTTCGGAGGACACGGCTGTGAAATATTCAATGCCGCAGCAGCAGGTTTTCTGTTCACATCACTTTGTTTTCCTCAGAATATGTTTACATATCCTAAGCCGTTTTCCGAACTTCCAATGTCATCTAATGTTAACGCCGATATGCTTTCGTCATCATTTGCAAGAAGCTTTCTTCTGACAGAAAGCGGAGATTTGTCATTAGTGGACGTGCTTATAGGAAAGTTCAGCGGACCTATGGGGACAGGCTTTGTCCTGATAATGGCCGTTGCAGCAGTATTTCTGATGTTCAGGCGTTCTGTTTCTGCAATAACCTTTTTTACTGAGCTTATTGCACTTTCTCTCTATGCTTTTTTCAGATATGGCAACGATTTGCTTTGCGTTGTGTATTTTCTTACAAGCAATATGCTTCTTTTCGGAATGATTTTCCTTTCCTGTGATTACAGCATCATTCCAAAAACAAGAAGCTCAAGATTGATTTACGGCTTGGTATTTTCATTGTGTGTAATATTTTTCTGTGACTATTCCTCGACAGAAAATGCCGCTATCTATGCAGTAATAATTTCTTCCCCAATAGGAATTGAGCTTGACAGAAAAGCACTTTCCTTTGCGGATATGCTAAGTAAAAGAAAAGGACTGCTCCAAAAAGCAAACAAGCCCTTGACACATATCAACGAAACCCTTGAAATTCTTGAAAATAACGAACAGGAGAAATAAAAAGTGGCTAACGATAACAGCTGCAAGGGGATTATAAAAAATGCCCTTCTGTATAAAAATCCAATATTCGTAAGCGGTATGGTTATTGCACCTGTAGTTGTAATGGCAAATAATTTTTTTGACGCAGTAACCCTTGTTTCGGCATTTTCGCTGATAACATTTTTTACCCTGCTGGTGGCATCATTTGTGCCCAAAAATATTGTCTATACAATCAGAATAATTCTCTATACAATTATAGGCGCCTTGGTGTATGTTCCATCCGTAATATTGATGAAGTATATTATGCCCGAAGGTGTAGAAGCACTTGGAATATTTTTTCCTTTATTTATAACAAGCAGCTTTATCATTTCCCGTTCGGAAAGTATTTTCTTTCTTGAAACAAAAGGAAAGATGTTTCTTGATATTATCTTTTGTATCATAGGCTATGATGCGGCAGTGCTTTTATTTGCCGCTGTGAGAGAAATACTTGCCTTCGGTACAATCGGCGGAACAATAATCGGTATGCCTGTTGAACTTTCAGCATTTCAAAATCCATTCGGGGGCTTTATTCTTCTGGGACTTATGGCTGCCTTGTTCAGAAGTGTACTTCTCTTTATAAAACGAGTAAGACAAAAGTAAAGGTGTTTTTATGGAATTAATGGGAAAGATAATGATGACTGCGTTTGTGGCAGTATTTGTCGAAAATACAATATTTTCAAGAGCACTTGGTACAAGTACGCTTGTTATTGTGGCAAGAAACCGAAAAAATCTTCTCGGTTTCGGTTTGTGCGTAACATATATTACAGCAGCTATAAGCGTACTCACATATTTTGTTGATAAGCTTTGGATAAATAACAGCAGCAGCTATGTTTATATGCCGCTTATTTATATAACCATATTGGGTATTGTTTATATATCTACCTTGCTTTGTATGTGGAAATTTGCACCAAGGCTATTTGCAAGAATGAGAAAATATGTCCATGTTTCAGCCTTCAACTGCGCTGTACTTGGCTCAATGTTCCTCATATCGAAATATTGTGAAACTCTTTCCGATTATTTTATACATGGCCTCGGAATTGGTCTTGGATTTGTGTTTGCCGTATATATGACAGCAATTGTCTATGATAAAATATATTCGGAAAAAACTCCCTACGCATTCAGAGGATATCCCCTTATGCTTATCTATATCGGAATTTTAAGTATGGCTTTCTGGGGATTATCAGGACATACGCTAAATTATTGAAAGGAAGGGTAATTTATGGCTAAAGGCGGAAGAAAAATTTACAGAACCTCTGCAAATTCCCGTAAAAAAAGAACCCGCAAATTTTTCAAGGCGCTATTTATTTTAATTTTGCTTGCTGTGCTTGTTTTTCTTGGATACAGCATTGCAAAGCCAATCCATAATTATATACTGAATAAAACAGGTGAAAATACGGTGGATGAGGAAGTGTGGACTCCTCCCGTACTTACCGAAAAAAATAATGATGAGTCGGAAATTCAATCCGATAATGCTGAAGAAACAACAGAACCACCGCAAGAGGAAAAGCCGATATCTTCTGTAAAGTTTTCAGCTTACCAGCTCCCTGTAACAGCTCTGTCTTCTTCAGATACCCTTAAAGCAGCACTGAATACCGCAAAGGGAAGCGGATATACTTCAGTTTCTGTTCCGCTTAAAGCCAAGGGCGGCAAAATCTACTATACAACAGCATCAGAAATGGCCGCTAAATCAGAAGATGCAGTTGCAGGAACAATGTATGCTGGTCAGATTGCCGCAATGATAAAAAATGAAGGCTTTACCGCAATTGCTTATGTAAATCTTCTTGAAGACAATAACCGCTATGGCGAAAGCCGAACAGGCTCTTATCGTATCGCAAGCGATGACTCAACATGGTTGGATAATGCACCGTCAAACGGCGGAAAGCCATGGCTCTCACCATTTGACGAGGCAACACAGTCCTACGTTGAATATATATCTTACGAAGTAGCAACATCAGGCTATGACTACATTGTCTTTGACGGAGCAGTTTTCCCATCGTTCAGAAACTCTGATATGAACTATATTGGCGATATTGTAAAGACAGAAAGCCGCTATAAAGCGCTTGTAGATATAGCAAATATCGCTGCTCAGAGTGTTTCATTGACTGAAGCAAAAGCAATCCTTAATGTTTCAGTAGCGGATATACTCAATGGTACCGAGGAAGTGTTTAAGCCTGCTGAGCTTAATTACGAAATGCTTGCTGTTGAATATGTTCCCTCTGAGCTTCCTGCAATTGCTGTGATAAATGGTGAAGAAGTTGCTATTGCTGAAATGCCTGCAAATAATAAGGCTCAGCTGATTTTCTCCGAAATTGAGCGATTGGCAGGGGAGAACGCAAAAATTATCCCTGTATTCACTCAATCTGATTTTTCACAAGCTGATTTCAATGAAACCATAACAGCGGTTATTTCGCTTGGCTGCGACTCGTATATAATCAAGTAACAGATGAAAAATATGTGATGAAATAATTACAATTTGACTTGTAATTATTACAAATTAATTATTTCCATTAACATCTAAAAATAAATGTGCTATAATTTAAGCGTAATGCAATTGGTATTCCGAAAGATGCAGAGAGGAGGACGTACTTAACCAAAGTACGGTCAAACAATGGCAATAAATGAAAATAATCAGGGCGAAAGATTTGCAGAGCCGCCCAAAAAGAAAAAACGCAGAAAAAGAAAAGTAAACCCGATTAAGCGAACCTTAGCAGTAATCGGTACAACGCTCCTTTCCCTTGTCCTTATAGTTGTTATAACAGGCTCAATCATCGCGGCAGCACTCACTGTTTACGTTCTCCAGTTTGTTGATCAGGAACAGGTAGATATTTCACTTTCCGACCTTGACCTTGACTATACAACTTTTATTTACGGCTATGACGAAAACGGTGCAACAGTTGAGCTTGCAAGTATCAGCCGTAACGCTGACAGAATTCCTGTTTCTATCGATAGAATTCCTCAACACGTTCAGGACGCTTTTGTTTATACAGAAGACGAGCGTTTCTATGAGCACGCAGGTGTTGACTGGAAGCGTACCTTTACCGCTTTCCTTAACGAATTTCTCAGCTTTCTTGGTTCACGTCAGGGTGGTTCTACAATCACCCAGCAGCTCGTACGTAACGTAACAGGCGATGATAATCCCGACTGGGACAGAAAGATGCGTGAGATTTTCCGTTCCGCACAGCTTGAAAAATACTGTACAAAAACCGATATCCTTGAAGCGTATCTTAACTATATCGGCTTCGGTGGAAGCGCCGCAGGTATTCAGGCTGCTTCAATGAAATACTTCGGTAAGGATGTTTCTGAATTGACAATCGCCGAAGGTGCTTGTCTTGCTGCAATTCCTAAATCACCTGAAACACTCAACCCCTTTGCTGACGAGGAAGGCAACCTTGAACGTCAGAAAACGGTTCTCTGGCTTATGTACAAGAATGCCTGCATTTCTCAGCGCCAGTATGAAGCCGCAATCGCCGAAGAGGTAGTGTTCAGAGACCCTAATGCGAAAACTTCTGATGAAGAAGAACAGAATGGTATTCAGAACTGGTTTGTAGATATGGTTATTAACGATGTCATATCTGAATTTCAGGAAATGTACGGCATTGACTATCAGGAAGCAAGCGATAAGCTTTATAATGGCGGTTATGAGGTTTATACAACTATTGATATCGATATGCAGGACGCAATTGAAGCAAAATATAAGGACTATACTACCTTCTCCGAAACCGTACTTAATGACCCGCCACAATCAGCCTTTATCGTTATGGATTATACAGGCAACATTAAGGCAGTAGTCGGACGTGTCGGCGAAAAGGCAGAGTCTATGTCTTGGAATAACGCTACACATTCTGTGCGTTCACCGGGTTCCTGTATCAAGCCTATTACATCTTATGCTTACGGTCTTGAATACGACTATTACCATTGGTCAACCGTGTTTATCAATAAACCGCTTGATACTGAAATTCTAGACGATGAGGGCAACCCAAGAAAGTGGCCTTATAACTATAACTCCAAATCGTGGGACTACGGTGGATATTTCACCTTCCAGGCACTCCAGCGTTCTCTCAATACAATTCCGGCTCAACTTATTGAGCAGGAAACTCCACAGGAAGTTTTTGAGTTCTTACAGAACCGTTTCCAGATTACAACTCTCGTTGCTGACGACGCAGACTTAGCTCCGCTTTCTATCGGTGCATTCAAGCACGGTCTTACACTTAAAGAGCTTGTTGCCGCATATCAGGTGTTCGGAAACGGCGGTAAATACTATAAACCTACCTCATATACAAAGGTTATTGATGCAAACGGTCAGATTGTTATTCAGCATAAATATACACCTATCCAGTCCATTAGCGAGGATACGGCGTATATTATGAATAAGCTTATGCAGACAGTTATTGAAGGTCCTAACGGTACAGGTAGAGCCGCAAAGCTCCAGAATACACCTCTTGTTGGTAAAACAGGTACATCTCAGAATTGGCACGACCTTTCCTTTGTAGGCTGTACACCTGACTATGTCAGCGGCGTATGGTACGGCTATGAAAAACCAAAGGAAATTCCGACAGGAACATATTACAGCTCATCACAGGTATGGAAAAATGTATTCGGAGAAATTGCTGAAGCCGAAGAGGGTAAGGAATTCCCCGATTGTGAAGACGTACTCGAATATTATTACTGTACAAAAACAGGTCTGCTTGCAAGTGCAAAGTGCCCTACAGGTTCAGTAGGTTATTACAAGCAGAGTAACATTCCCGCAATGTGTTCAGGCGTACACCAGTCTGACCGCGAGAATGCGGAAAAGAAAAAGACTAACGAAGATTAAGGATTATGGGATATGAATTTGATTAGAATGGCTTGCCCGTGTCATTTCGGGCTTGAAAGCGTGTTGAAGTTTGAGGTTACAAAAATCGGAGGACAGGATATTGTGGTTTCCGATGGAAAGGTTACTTTTTCGGGAGATTTTTCCGTCCTCGCAAAAGCAAACCTTTGGCTTGCAACAGCAGAAAGAGTTCTCGTTCAGCTTGCCGAATTCGATGCATACAGCTTCGAGGATTTGTTTCAGGGCACAAAAAATATTCCCTTTGAGGATTTTATCGGAGCAACCGACCGCTTCCCCGTAAAGGGTCATTCTCTCAATTCCGAGCTTCATAGCGTACCTGACTGCCAGTCTATAATCAAAAAAGCCGCAGTCGAGCGTCTTAAAGATGTCTACAGAATAAGCTGGTTTGAAGAAACAGGTGCATTGTTCCAAATCCAGTTCAGTATCCTAAAAAACCACGTTACCATTTACCTCGACAGCTCAGGTGCAGGACTCCATAAGCGTGGCTACAGAAGAAATTCCAACGCCGCACCTATCAAAGAAACCCTCGCCGCAGGTATTGTTGACCTTGCCCACGTAAGAGGGGACAGCATTGTCTGCGACCCATTCTGCGGAAGCGGAACAATCCTTATTGAAGCCGCATACAAAGCGCTTAACATTGCCCCAGGCTTGAAGCGTAAATTTGCCGCTGAAAACTGGAATGTTATTCCTTCGGGAATATGGTCTGACGAGCGACAGAACGCACTTGACTCAATCCGTAAGGACACTGACTTTTTTGCATACGGCTATGACATTGACCCCGAGTGCGTCGCACTTACTCAGGAAAACTGCCGTAAAGCAGGAATACAGAAGCGTGTGCAGATTAAGCAGGCGGACGTCCGTGACTATGTGAACGAAGATAACATTATTACAATCAGCAACCCGCCATACGGCGAAAGACTCCTTGAACTGAAAGAAGCAGAAAAACTCTATGCAGTAATGGGACAGCGTTTCAAAGCCGACAGGGAACATCCCTGCTTCGTGATTTCACCTCACGAGGAGTTTGAGAAAATTTTCGGTAAAAAGGCAGATAAGCGCCGTAAGCTTTACAATGGTATGCTGAAATGTCAGCTTTATATGTATTTCAAATAATCGTTATCGGGAAGGTTTTACACTTTCCCGATTTTTTTGCAAACAAGTATTGACAAACAATATTATATTGTGTATAATATTAAAAAGAAAGAGGTGTTGTTATGAAATGTTCAAGATGTGGTTCATATGATGTTACAATACAAGCTGTTACCGAAACACAAACCAAAACCAAGCATAGAGGCTGCCTTGGCTGGGCATTGTGGATACTTCTTGCAGTCTGCACCTGCGGACTTGTGCTGATTATCCCAGCCATAACCAACACCCGAACAAAAACCAAAACCAGAACGCATAGCGAAGCAGTGTGCCAGTGTTGCGGACATCGCTGGAAAGTTTAAAAATTCCCTGTTGCAAAGTCAGAAAAACTATGTTATAATATAAGTGTAATCGGAAAGGTGAGCCTGACCGTGAACAACCTATAACATAAATCCCTGTTCTGACGCCCGAAGATTTTTCTGAGGGGAAAGGCAACGATAGAATATCGCATTATTATTGCGCCTGTCGGCAGAACTGTCGGCAGGCGTTTTTTATTAAGGAGCAATTATGGACACAAGAGTAGCACTCATCGGAATTGTCGTGGAGAATACAGAATCGGTTGAACAGCTCAACAACGTTCTCCACCAGTACAGCAACTACATAATCGGCAGAATGGGTATCCCGTACCGTGAACGAGAAGTTTCAATCATCAGCGTTGCAATTGACGCACCTGCCAACGTAATAAGCGCATTGTCAGGCAAACTCGGTATGCTTGACGGAATTTCCACCAAAACCATTTATTCCAAGTTAATGGAGAAAACCAATGAATAGAATATATGAATTAATCGACAAGCTGGAACAGCAGCACGTCTTAACCAAAAGCGAATTTGTCGAAATAATCGAAAACCACACTCCCGAAACCGACGAGTACCTTTTCGCAAAAGCACGCAAAATCCGTGAACAGCATTACGGTAAGGACGTGTATATCCGTGGACTTGTGGAGTTCACCAACTACTGCAAGAACGATTGCTACTATTGCGGAATACGCCGAAGTGCCAAACAAACCGAACGTTACCGCCTTACCAAAGAGCAGATTTTGTCCTGTTGTGAGCAGGGTTACGCACTTGGCTTCCGTACCTTTGTAATGCAGGGCGGCGAGGACGGCTTCTATACCGACGAAAAAATGGTCGATATTATTTCCGCAATCAAAGCAAAATATCCCGATTGTGCGTTGACTCTCTCAATCGGCGAGCGTCCCCGTGAAAGCTATCAGAAATTCTATGATGCAGGTTCAAACCGTTTTCTCTTGCGTCACGAAACCGCCGACAGCTGCCACTACAGTAAACTTCACCCCGAAAACCTTACCCTTGAAAACCGAAAGAAATGTCTTGCTGACTTAAAGGAAATTGGCTTCCAGACAGGCTGCGGATTTATGGTCGGTTCACCATATCAGACGAATGAAAATCTTGCCGATGACCTGATTTTCATACATGATTTCAAGCCCCATATGGTCGGTATCGGACCATTTATCCCTCACCACGATACACCTTTTGCAAACGAAAAAGCAGGTACACTTGAAACCACCCTGCTTATGCTTGGACTTGTAAGACTTATCCTGCCAAACGTTCTGCTACCTTCAACAACTGCCCTCGGTACAATCCACCCAAGCGGCAGGGAAAAAGGTATTCTCGCAGGCTGCAACGTTGTAATGCCAAATCTGTCACCGCTTGATGTCCGTGAAAAGTATCTTTTGTACGATAACAAAATCAGTACAGGCGATGAAGCCGCAGAAAGCGTTGCAAACCTGAAAAAGCGAATGGAAGCTATAGGCTACAATATCGTCACCGCAAGAGGCGACTGGAAAAGCGAATAATTACGGGTAACACCGTTCAAGAAAGGAAATAGAATTATGTACAATCCAAAATCATTAAAGGCTGAAGAATTTATCAGCGACGAAGAAATCCGTGAAACCCTTGCCTATGCCGATGCAAACAAGGATAATATCGAGCTTATCGATAGCATTCTCGAAAAGGCACGTCCAAAGAAAAACGGCAGCTATGTAACCTGTGCTGGTCTTTCTCACCGTGAAGCTTCCGTGCTTCTCGCCTGTGAAATCCCTGAAAAAATTCAGGAAATGTACGCACTTGCCGAGGAAATCAAGCAGAAATTCTACGGCAATCGTATCGTAATGTTCGCACCACTCTACCTCTCCAACTATTGCGTAAACGGTTGTGTTTACTGTCCTTACCATATGAAGAACAAGCATATTGCACGTAAGAAGCTTACCCAGGAGGAAGTTCGCAAGGAAGTTATCGCACTTCAGGATATGGGACACAAGCGTCTTGCCCTTGAAGCAGGTGAGGACCCTGTAAACAACCCAATTGAATATATCCTCGAATGTATCGATACAATCTATTCCATCAAGCATAAGAACGGCGAAATCAGACGTGTAAACGTAAATATTGCCGCAACAACAGTTGAAAACTACCGCAAGCTCAAGGACGCAGGTATCGGTACATATATCCTTTTCCAGGAAACCTACCATAAGGAAAGCTACCTCAAGCTCCACCCAACAGGACCAAAGCACGATTATGATTACCATACTGAAGCAATGGACAGAGCAATGGAGGGCGGTATCGACGACGTTGGTCTCGGTGTACTGTTCGGACTTGAACTCTACCGCTACGAATTTGCAGGACTTCTTATGCACGCCGCACACCTCGAAGCTGTTCACGGCGTAGGACCTCACACAATCAGCGTACCACGTCTTAAGAGAGCAGACGATATCGACCCCGACCAGTTTGACAACGGTATCTCCGATGAAACCTTTGCAAAAATCTGCGCACTTATCAGAATTGCAGTACCATATACAGGTATGATTATTTCCACAAGAGAAAGCCAGTCTGTAAGAGAAAAGGTTCTCCGTCTCGGTGTATCTCAAATCAGCGGCGGTTCAAGAACTTCCGTAGGCGGTTACGCAGAGGAAGAGCGTCCTCATGACAGCGAGCAGTTTGACGTTTCTGACCAGAGAACACTTGACGAGGTTGTATGCTGGCTTATGGAAATGGGCTTCATTCCTTCATTCTGTACAGCTTGCTACCGTGAGGGCAGAACAGGCGACCGTTTTATGAGCCTTTGCAAGACAGGACAAATTCAGAATTGCTGTCACCCTAACGCACTTATGACCCTCAAAGAATACCTCACCGACTATGCTGAACAGCGTACAAAGGAAGTCGGCGACGAGCTTATTATGAAGGAAATTAACAACATTCCTAATGAAAAGGTAAGAGAAATCGTAATCAAGAACCTTGAAGAAATTACAAAGGGTAAGCGTGATTTCAGATTTTAATTGTGAAAGGAACAATCTATGAGCCTTAATAATACACCTTCCGCAAACCGTGTACATATTGGAATTTTCGGCAAGCGTAACGCTGGTAAATCCAGCGTTATGAATGCCTTGACAAATCAGAATTTAGCAATTGTTTCTGATGTAAAAGGTACAACAACCGACCCTGTGCTGAAAGCTATGGAGCTTCTTCCGCTTGGACCTGTTGTAATGATTGATACCCCGGGTATCGACGACGAGGGCGAGCTTGGTGCACTCCGTATCAAGAAAAGCTATCAGATGCTGAACAAAACCGATGTTGCTGTTGTGGTAATCGACGGAGCAGAGGAGAGTGCAGAAGATAAAAAGCTTATCGAAAAAATTATTGCTAAGAATATCCCATATGTGATTTTTCATAACAAGTTTGATACATTTACAGGTGAAAAAAAAGAGGGACACCTCTATGGAAGTGCCCTGAGCAAAATCGGTATTGAGGAGCTTAAACAAGCAATCTCAACCCTTGACAACAGCGATGATGATGACAAAAAAATCGTTGCTGATTTGCTTGAGCCGCTTGACATTGTCGTGCTTGTTGTGCCAATCGACGCCGCTACACCAAAGGGAAGACTTATCCTCCCTCAGCAGCAGACAATCCGTGATATTCTTGATGCAGGAGCAGTTTCAATTGTTGTCAAGGATACCGAGCTTGAAGAAACATTGGCTAAGCTTGGAACTAAGCCAAAGCTTGTTATAACCGACAGTCAGGCATTTGGCAAGGTTTCATCAATAGTCCCCAATGATATTCAGATTACTTCTTTTTCAATACTTTTTGCACGCTATAAGGGTAGCCTTGAAACAGCTGTTAGAGGTGCTGCTGCAATTGAAAAGCTTAATGACGGGGATAGAATTCTCATCTCCGAGGGTTGTACACACCATAGACAATGTGGTGATATCGGAACAGTAAAGCTTCCCAAGCTGTTGAAAAAATATACAGGAAAAAATTTTGATTTTGAGTTTACCTCAGGAACAGAATTTCCTGATGATTTGAGCGATTATAAGCTTGTTATCCACTGCGGCGGCTGTATGCTCAATGAAAGAGAAATGAAATACCGTTACCTTTGCGCAGCTGAACAAAATGTGCCTATAACCAACTACGGAATAGCAATCGCATATATGAATGGTATACTTAAACGAAGTGTTGCACCGTTTGACGAAATAAAAAACCTGCTGAAATAAAGAAAAGACCTGAACTGTTTTAGTTCAGGTCTTAACTTTTATCCGTAATAAGCAGTAATTGTTACATCACTTGTGATATTTTCGAGACTCTTATCCCAATATAAGAACGGAGCTCCAGCAGCATTTGTAACAGGCCAGAATGGAGGTTCTGCAGTCTTACCGTGTTCAACCATAACAGTATAGAACTCGTTGTCAATAATAAATGTAACAGTATGATATGTTCCCGTATCAAACACCGCTGTAATGGTTGTATCCATAGTAATATTATGAAGTGATTTATCCCAGCGCTGGAATGTATTGCCCTTGCTGTCCATTACAGGAATGTATGTAGGATACGCAGTTTCACCGTGTGCAACTTTGACTGTGAAGCTATCATTTTCAACAACAAAGGTTACCGTATGAACATTAGCTGTAAGTATAGCAGTTATCGTTATGTCCTCTGTAATATTGGTGTAATCCTTGTCCCAGCCTGAGAAAACATATCCCTCAATGTTAAGTGTGGAAGGCAGATTTGCGGACTCACCGTGCTTAACCTTGATGATTGTTGATTTGTCACCGATAACAACAGTAACATTGTGCATAATATCGCTGTCGTTATCAGAAGCATCATTACTGTCATCATCTCCAAAGGCTTCTTCAAACATTGCTGTAATAACAGTATCCTGTGTAATGTTTTCAAAGGAGCCGTCCCAACCGATAAATTTAAGACCTTCAATCTGCGGGTCATCAGGCTTTTCGGCATTTTCGCCGTGAGCTACTTCCTGAATTGTTTCCTCTCCGTCAATGATAATGGTTACAGTGTAGTAAACATTGGATTTTGTAGTTGTAGCAGCTGTCGTTGTAGCGGCAGTAGTTGTTTTAGCCGCCGTTGTAGTATGTCCAGGAAGAGTTGTTGCTGTCGGAGGCGGTTCAGTTGTAACAATCGGTTCGGCAGTCTGAATTGTATCAGAAGTATCAATTGGTTCTGTTGCAGCCGTGGTAGTTGTTTCTGCGGGCTGTTCTTCAATTGAAATACCGTTGCTGTCATCAGCCTTTGTATCATATACAGCCTTCAGTTCAGCAGGAGTATACGGGAAACTTTCTCCCACAATATTTGCAATGGTAATAAGAGTCTTCAAATCAAATGCAGAAAGCTCATTAAGATCAATATCAAGATTGAGTGCTTCAAATGAGGGACCGCTTTCCGAAATTACACGCCCCCACTTCTTTTCAATCTGCACTTCAGCATTGTTAACCTTGTTACCTAAAGAGTCATACAGCTGAATTTGACTGTTACCCATAAACGTATGTAAATCAGTGTAGGACATAAATTCGTTGGTGTAATAAGCAACTTTGGAAACACTGTTTGCAGTAGTAACCGATGAGTCAGCAGTACGCAGAATAACAGAAGTGTGGTCTTTATCAGCAAAATTAGCAATTACCGTTCCGTTTCTGATGAACAACTCACCGTCTTCCTTGCCATTGAACTCATTCATAACAACTACCTGAGAATCAGCACCAAGAACAATGTAGTTGTTTTCG
>JAZSHA010000028.1:0-10350 GCA_045533025.1 Oscillospiraceae bacterium | reverse complement strand
GGAAGGAAAGGGACAGACAAGCATTTTCGCTTATGACAACGATACTTTCGTTGTTTATCCTTACGTTGACAACAATACATACGACAGCGATATTACTGTTCACATTAAGGGTGCAAAGGCTATTGCGAAACTTTCCGATAGCAAGGAAATTGCTCCGCTTTACGAGGAAAACGTTGAAGCTGTTTTCAGACTTCGTGCTGAAGTAGGTAAATTTGCAGGATATAGAATTATCAGATAAGTGAGGCTTTTTATGGATTTTATCAAGGGAATTACCTTTGCTCCGTTTGCGCGCAGAGGTGCACTTTCAACCGCTGAGGCTCGGAAAAGCCTTGACAATCTTATTGAACGCACAAACGCTGATTTTATTATACTTGTTCCGAATGGCTTGCAGGAACACCCTCAGGCTGAAATTGTTGACTACAAATCCGAGGCTACTATGGGTGACGAGGAGCTGATTGAATTTATCGGATACGCTCATTCAAAGGGTCTTCGTGTTGCACTGAAACCGACGGTAAACTGCAAAAACGGAACTTGGCGTGCGCATATCAACTTCTTTGACGAAGACGTACCCTGCGAGCCTAAGTGGTGCAACTGGTTTGCAAGCTACACGGAATTTCAGGTGCACTTTGCAGATATTGCTGAGAAATGCGGCTGTGAAATGTTTATTGCAGGCTGTGAAATGGTACAGGCACAGCGCCGTGAGGCTGAGTGCAGAAAAATGATTGATGATATCCGTCAGCACTACAGCGGACTTGTTTCTTACAATACCGATAAATATCAGGAACACAATGTTAAGTGGTGGGACGCTGTTGATGTGATTTCATCAAGCGGCTACTACCCTATCAATGACTGGGAAAATCAGCTTGACCGCATTGAAAAGGTGGTTAAGCATTTCGGCAAACCATTTTTCTTTGCAGAGTGCGGCTGTATGTCGGTAAAGGGCTCAAATCTTGTACCGAATGACTGGTCGGTACGGGGCGAAATTGATTTGCAGGGACAGGCTGACTGGTACAAGGCTATGTTTGAAGCTTGTGCAAAGCGTGACTGGGCAGGCGGCTTTGCTGTATGGGATTGGCGCTGGAAACAGTATGAGAACGCTGAAAATGACGGAGGATATGACATTTATATGAAGCCTGCGGAAAAGGTTGTAAAGGATTTTTACGGCATCAGATAATTTCACGCTGAACAAACGGAGGAATAGGAATGAGTCTTGATATAACAAAAATGCCAAAGCTTGGCTTCGGCTTGATGAGATTGCCCGAAAAGGACGGCAGCATTGATATTAAACGTGTATGCAGTATGGTTGACAGCTATATGAAGGCAGGTTTAAACTACTTCGATACGGCTTATGTTTATCACGGCGGCAACTCGGAAAAAGCTGTAAAGGAAGTGCTCGTAAAGCGATATCCAAGGGAAGCGTTTACAGTTGCAACAAAGCTTCCTGCCTGGGCGATAAAGACGCTTGATGACCGTGACAGGGTATTCAGTGAACAGCTTGAACGTACAGGTCTTGACTACTTCGATTATTACCTGCTGCACAGCCTTGAGGACGGTTCAAATTATGAGGTCTATGAAAAGCTGGACTGCTTTAACTGGTGTATGGACAAGAAAGCAGGGGGCAAAATCAAGCATTTCGGCTTCTCATTCCACGGCACGCCTGAGCTTCTCGAAAAGGTACTTGACAAGCACCCTGAGGTTGAATTTGTTCAGATACAGCTTAACTATGCTGACTGGGACAATCAGGTTGTACATTCAGGAAGGCTTTACGAAATTCTGCTGGAAAGAAAAATTCCTATGATAATTATGGAGCCTGTCAAGGGGGGCACGCTTGCTAATCTTTCGCCCGACCTTGAAGAAATATTCAAGGCTGTTCGTCCCGATAAGTCTGCGGCTTCGTGGGCAATGCGCTTCTGCGGAAGCCTTGACGGCATTGGTACAATTCTCAGCGGTATGTCAAACGAGGAACAGGTTGAAGATAATCTTGCCACATTTGCCGAATTTGAACCGCTTACCGACAATGACAAGACAACTATTGACAAGGTGCTTGAAAAGATGCTTGCAACACCGCTTATCGGCTGTACTTCCTGCCGATATTGTGTGGACGGCTGTCCTCAGAACATACATATTCCTGATGTTTTCAGTGCGGTAAACACAGCAAGAAAATTCCCGAATGACAATCGTCCGAAGTTCTTCTACGGAAGCCTTACAGGCTTTTCGGGAAAGGCTTCTTCCTGTGTCGGATGCGGTCAGTGTGAGGCTGTCTGCCCTCAGCATCTGCCTATTATTGAGCTGCTTAAGGAAGCTGTTGAAAAGCTGGAAAGCTGATTTTACATATTAAACACAAAAGGAGCCGAAAAATTCGGCTCCTTATTTTTATTTATTTTGCAGCTTCAACATTTTTATTGGAACTTACAGCCTTTATTATAAAAAGCACTGCAAGCATAAGAAGAATTGATACACCGAGAACTACAAATACATTCTGTACAAATCCTGCAAGCAGATATCCAACTGCACTTACGCCTGCTACCGTGAGAGCGTAAGGAAGCTGTGTGGAAACGTGGTTAACGTGGTCACACTGAGCACCCGTTGAAGCCATAATCGTTGTATCTGAAATAGGTGAGCAATGGTCGCCGCATACTGCACCTGCGAGGCAGGCTGCTATACAGATAATAACCATTGAAGGAATTTCGCCTGTATTTGTTACACCGAGAAGCTCATATGAGAACACATCTGTTACAATTGGAATAAGAATACCAAATGTACCCCAGGAAGTACCTGTTGCAAAGGAAAGGCCGAGGGCTACCACGAACAGAATAAGCGGCAGCAAAATACGGATAGCTGTTGCACTTTCAACAATACTTGACACGAATGTACCAGCATCAAGGAAACCTGTCATTGTTTTCAGTGTCCAAGCGAATGTAAGGATAAGGATTGCAGGTACCATCTGCTTAAAGCCGAGAGCAATTGAGTCCATACAATCGTTAAATGTAAGCACCTTGCGGCAAAGGAAATATCCGATAATCACGATAAGCGCACCGATTGAACCCAGGGACAGACCGTAGGAAGCGTCGCAGTCAGCGAAAGCATTGATAAAGTCTGTACCGTCGAAAAAGCCGCCAGTATAAATCATACCGATAACACAAAGCACGATAAGAATTACCACGGGAATGATAAGGTCGATAACCTTTCCCTTTGTTGTTGCAGGCTTTTCGTCATCGGCGTAGACCTTGTTTCTCGTTGTAAACAGGTCACCCTTTTCGGCGTTATCTTCGTGAAGCTTCATAGGTCCGTAATTGATATTTGTAAACGAAACAAAAATAACCATAAGGAGCGTAAGAAGCGCATAGAGATTGTAAGGGATTGTGCTGATAAAAAGACGTATTCCGTTTACACCTTCAACTGTACCGCTTACTGCTGCTGCCCAGGAAGAAATCGGGGCAATGATACAGATTGGTGCGGCTGTTGAGTCGATGAGGTAAGCGAGTTTTGAACGGGAAAGCTTATGCTTGTCAGTAACAGGACGCATTACCGAGCCTACTGTCAGGCAGTTGAAATAGTCGTCCACAAAAATCAGTACGCCCAGAAAAAAGGTTGCTATACTTGCTCCCACACGGCTTTTGATATGCTTTGCAGCCCACTCGCCGTAAGCACGGCTTCCGCCTGCTTTATTCATAAGTACGACAATTGCGCCTAATACCACAAGGAATATGAGAATACCAACATTGTAGCTGTCAGCAAGGTTAGCGATAAGACCGTCCTGCACAACGGCTGTAAACACACCGCTGAAGCCGCTTGAAGATGCTGCGGCATAAACCACGCCGCCTGTCAGTATGCCTACGAAAAGCGAGGAGTAAACCTCCTTTGTGATAAGCGCAAGACCGATTGCGACAATCGGCGGAAGAAGCGACCAAAGCGTACCCACAGCTTCGGTGATAGGTGCTGTAACTGCACAAGCAATGATAAATGCAGCTACCAGCAAGCCGAAGATAATTTTATCAAGATGTTTTTTCATAAGCTTTCCCCTTTTTCTTTATTATATCCTTCAGCTGTGCAAGTATCACAGCTGCAAAAACCAACACACAACCCGTAAATTCCTTTGCTGTCATTATTTCATTAAGCAGCAGCCAGCCTGACAGTGCCGCAAAGACCGACTCCAGACACATTATCAGTGAAGCTGAGGCGGGGTCGGTATTTCTCTGTCCCAAAATCTGCAACGTAAATGCAACACCGCTTGACAGCACGCCAGCATAAAGGATAGTATACTTAGCGTCAAGAATATTACTCATACTCGGCTGTTCAAAAATAAACATTGCCGCTGTCATAAGCACCGCCGCTGTAAAAAACTGCACGCAGGACATAATCATTCCGTCAGCACCTTTGCTGTTGAAATGGTCGATAACCATAATATGCGCCGTAAAGCAGAAGGCACTGTACAGCACGATAAGGTCGCCCTGATTTATAGAAAGCCCCTCATTTACGCAAAGCAGATACAGCCCTGCAAATGCAATCAGCGCACATATCCATACAAAAACCGATTTTTTTCTGAAAATAAAAAACTCAACAATCGGCACGGCTATTATATATATTGCGCTGATAAATCCAGCTTTACCCGCAGTTGTCATACTTATTCCGATTTGCTGCAGCGCACCTGCCACGCACAAAATCACGCCGCAGATAATTCCGCCCTTTATGGTTTCTTTCACAGAAGACGTCTCCGTGTCTGACTTATCCTTGAATTTACCGTATTTAAAAAGAAAAATGACAGGTATCAGCACCAACCCGCCCAATATGTTTCTCAAAGCACAATAGGTAAAGGGTCCCACATAATTCATACCCTCACTTTGCGCTACAAAAGCCGTACCCCATATAAATGCGGTAATCAGCAGCATAAAATTTCCTTTTGCTTTTCTGCTCATACAACACCTTAATTTCTACACAAATTTACATAATTATACCACATATCCGACTTTCTATCAATATACTTATACAACAAAAACACGGGTACAATTTTGTTTGCACCCGTGGTATGTATACTTTACATCTGATAGGAAACTCCGTTTCCCTTTATATGGCGTGAGTCGTTGGCAAGCTCAATCTGCGGTGCGGTAAGTGTCCCCTTTTCATCTGAAAGATTAAGCACCGTTATTGACGTAAAGTCGGGACAGATTGCCCTGCAAAGATAGAAAAACGGCAGGTTAAGCAGGTGTGCAAACAACGCCGAGGAGGAGCCGCCGTGACTGAAAAGGGCGATAGTCCTGTTAGTATTATCTCCCACAACACGGTAATTTGCCCCCTCTCGCTTATAGCCGAGGCTCTCAAACCATTCGTCTGACTCTCTTGCCACACGTTCAATTTCTTCAAATACAACATTGTTACAGAAAGGCGCTTTTTTAGTCCAGCCCTCGTCCATAAGCGAGTAACCCAGCGAAATTGCATAAAGTGACGTATCCCAAGGGTGACCGTCAGCGTAAACCTCATTTCCGTCAGACGTGCCCCACTTGATTTCTCTCATAAAATCAACCTTTGTAACATCCTTTGAAATCAGCTCAGCTGTATGTAATGCTGTTTCATATGCTCTGCCGAAAGGAGAGGAAAAAATCTGCTCAATACCCTCATCTTTAAGTCGGAAAGCTGCCTGCTCAGCCTGCTTGTGTCCCAATTCGGTAAGGCAGTCATTGATGTAATCGGGGTGACCGTGACGAACAAAAATAATTTTCATATTGCACCTCTTTAATTCAAAATAGAATAATGTGACCTTGTCACTGAAAAATAAACGTAAAACGGGTATAATAAAACCATAAAAGGAAACGAAAATGTTTCTTATGAAAGGAAGTAATTTTATGGCAGTTGTAAAAGTAAACATAAATAATTTTGAAGAAATCCGAAACAGTAATAAACCCGTACTTCTTGATTTCTACGCAGACTGGTGTGGACCGTGCCGAATGGTTTCACCTATCGTTGATGAAATCGCAGAAGAAAACCCTCAGTATCTCGTTGGCAAAATCAATGTTGATGAGGAGCCTGAGCTTGCGCAGAAATTCGGCGTGGCAAGTATTCCTACTCTCATCGCTATGAAGGGCGGCGAAATTGCAGGCAAATCTGTCGGCGCAAAGCCAAAGGCACAAATTCTTGCAATGTTAAAGAGCTAACTCACGAAGTTTATTCTTATCAAGGATTTTAACGCCTTTTCGTGAAGCTTCGACAATTCCCTCGTTTGAAAAATATTTCATAGTGCGTGATACAACCTCACGGGCAGAGCCCATATACTTTGCAATCTGCTCGTGAGTGAGATTTACCACATCTGAGCCTGTTCGTGCACACTCGTCCGAAAGGAAAATTGCAAGGCGCTTGTCCATACTCATAAACAAAATCTGCTGCATAACCCACATTACGTCTGAAAAGCGTGTTACCGCAAGCTCAAGAGCAAAAATCTTTACATCGGGATTGTTTTCCGAAACCTCAGCAAATGCGTTTCCGCTTACTATGTAGCATTCACTGTCCTCCTCAACGTCGATAAACACGTCAAAGGTTACAGCCTGCAAAACACAGGAAGCTGCAAGCATACACATATCCCCTGCGTGCAGACGGTAAAGCGTAACAGCCTTGCCCTCCTCGGACATTATGTAGACACGCAGACAGCCTGAACGTACGAAGAAAACTCCTGAGCACTCCGTACCGTCGTGTATGGTTTCTCCTTTTTTATAGGAAACTGCAACGGAATGCTTGCAGATAAATTCACGTTCATCTTCGGAAATGCTGTCCCAGAAAGAAAAGCTTTCCTTATATACAGGTTCAAACGTTGCACGTGGCATAATGCTCACTCCTTAGAAATTACTACTTATATTTTACTCTTATCATTCGCACTTGTCAACAAATGAAAGGATAGAAAATATGGAACACATTTACGATATGCTTATAATTGGCGGCGGTCCTGCAGGTTACACGGCTGCACTTTATGCCGCAAGAGCAGGACTTGACGCTGTACTGATTGAAAGAATGTCGGCAGGAGGTCAGATGGCACTCACGGGTGATATTGACAATTACCCAGGCTTTGACGAGGGCATAGACGGTTTTACTCTCGGTATGAAAATGCAGCAGGGCGCTGAGCGGTTCGGTGCAAAAACAGAATATGCCGAGGTGCTTTCCGTTGATTTTTCGGGAAAAATCAAGAAGACAGAAACAACAAACGGAACATATCTAAGCAGGACTGTTGTAATTGCAGCAGGAGCAAATCCACGTGAACTGGGTATTGAAAATGAACAGTCTCTTATCGGAAGCGGAGTACATTACTGTGCACACTGTGACGGAAGATTTTACAAAGACAAAACGGTTGCTGTAATTGGCGGAGGAAATTCGGCTGTTTCCGATGCACTGTATCTGTCACGGCTTGCAAAAAAGGTTTATGTTATTCACAGGCGTGATACTCTCCGTGCTGAAAAGATTTATCACGAGCCGCTTATGAAGGCTGAAAATGTTGAGTTTGTATGGAACAGTATTGCAACTGAATTTATTGCTAACGAACGTGTCACAGGTGTGAAAGCGGAAAATGTACACACAGATGAAATTACGATAATTGATTGTGACGGTGTATTTGTAAGCATAGGAAGACAACCTGCAACGGAGTTTCTGAAAGGTGCTGTACTGCTTGATGACAGTGGTTACATTGTTGCAAATGAAACAACACAGACAAATATTAAAGGCGTTTTTGCAGCCGGTGATATCCGCACAAAGGCTTTAAGGCAGATTGTAACAGCTGCGGCAGACGGAGCAACAGCGGTGCACTTTGCTGAAAAATATCTTACAGAAATACAACTGTAAATTCAGATTACGGTATTGAAAAAGCTCTGACCTTTATATGGTCGGAGCTTTTGTGCTGGCAATGATACAAAATCAAAAGTATTTCCGTAAAATTGTCAACTTCAGTATTGACATTTATTTACACGAATGCTACAATATCATAAAATGTAATTGTTTACACGGAGGATACAATGAAAAGACTTGATGACGTCCGATATACATATAAAAGTCTTTCCGTTCCCGGCGGAGGCTTTGTGACGGGTTTTGTTTTTCACCCTAACATTCCAAATATTCTGTATGCACGTACAGACATAGGCGGTATTTACCGATTTGATTTTGAAAACGGAAAATGGCACTCTCTTGCTGATTGGATAACGGAATACAACCGTTATCTTGCTCTGCCGCTTTCTTTGGCACTTGATTATGAACAGCCGAATATGCTGTATGCAATGTGCGGTAACAGCCGAAAGGGATTTCCCCACGGTAAATCTGCATTGCTTGTTTCCGACGATTACGGTGAAAACTTTACCGAAAAGGCTGTGCCTTTCTGCTGTAACGGAAATGCGCCTGCACGTTCATCTGCTGAAAGGCTTGCATACAAAAACGGCAGACTTTTCTTCGGCAGTCAGGGAGAAGGACTGTGGCAATCCTCTGACGAAGGGGAAAGCTGGACAAAGCTTGATTTCTGCGAGGAAAATATTGTGTTTGTTTACTTTCCTGAAAGCACAGATATAATGCTTGTTTCCTGCACGGGAGAAACAAACGCTGACGGAAACAACCGTGGACACACGCTTTACGCAAGCTATGATTTCGGCAATAGCTTTGAAAGGCTGAAAGTGCCTGCTTCTCTTAATGATGAGCGCTGTAAGCATAACGGATTTGTACCATATTCAATTGCATACAGTGAAAATGATATTTTCATCACCTTTACCCACTCCTTCCGTGAAAATCACTGGGGAGGCTGGAATGATTTTGCCTGTGACAACGGTGGCGGATTTGACGGAAGACTGTACCGTTACAGAATTTCTGACGGAAGGGTTGCTTTTTCGCAGGATATTACACCTGAAATAAACGGCTTTACGGACGTCAATCCAGAAAGAAAGCTGCCCTTCGGTATGGGCGGTATTGATGTACACGGGGACATTATTGCTGTATGCTCTGTAGGCGGTCACGGTGACAGTATTTTCATCTCCCGAAACTACGGGAAAAGCTACGAAACAATCAGAAGCACACACACAGACCGTTTTAATATTGACGTACCATACCTGAAACCCGAATACAATGGCGGACGAATTCCACTGCACTGGACAAGCTGTCTGCGTATTGACCCATTCAATCCTGATTTTGCTGTAGTCAACACGGGCACTGGGATTTTTGCACTAAATAAGCTTACATCGGAAAAGTATTTTATTTCGACGCTGTGCGGCGGTGTTGAGGAAACGGTACATATGAATATATACGGCCTGCCGTCGGGCAAGAACAAGGTTATTGACCTTGTGGGAGATTTGGGCGGATTTGCGTTTAGTGACCTTGACAGACCTTGTGAAAATTCCTTTGCTGACGAAAATAACAACAGATATATAACCTGTCTGAATGCTGATTTTTTGCAGAATAGACCTGACACATTCATTGCCACAGCGAGGGGAAACTGGACCGGTGAAACCAAGGGAGGAGTAATCCTTACAGACAACGGCGGTAAAAGCTTCACGCATATAGGCTACCCATATGGGATTTCAGCAAGACTTGATGAGACTGCTGAACAGATTAAAAAACCGAATTATAACAGCGGCTGGGCGGCAATAACCTCCGATGGGAAGGCGGTATTATGGACTCTTGCTTATGAATATATGAAACTTCCCTGCTTCTGTGCGGTACGTTACAGCATTGTCAAAAAACATTTTTCCAAAATAAAGATTTACGATTTGCAGGGTAACGATATTTCAGAAAGTGAGCTGCACATAAAATTTTTTACAGACCGTATTTGCAGCAGCAAAGCTTACGGCTTCGGTGAAAAGGGACAGCTTTACCTTAGCTGTGATGGCGGAAAAAGCTTCCGTCAGGTTACAACTCCGAAAAAATTTCCGTTATGCCGTATGTCTGGAATTGACGGATATAAGGGTGTGGAGATACGATTTATCCCTACGGAAACAGGCGTATGCTATGCTGCACTTTGCGAGTATGGTTTATGGAAGCTTTCATTCGGAGAAAGTGGTGTCCATGCTGAAAAAATTACGGAAAACGGCGATTTTGTAAAGGCTGTAGGTTTTGGCGCAGGTAAAACTGAAAACGAGCCTGCACTTTACATTGCAGGCAGCATATTCGGTGAATACGGCTTCTGGCGAAGCTTTGACAGCGGAAAAAGCTGGGCTAAGATAAACACACCCTCACAAATGTACGGAAACATTGTTTCAATGGACGGCGATTTCAGAAAACACGGTAGGGTTTACATTGCAACGGGCACACGAGGCGGTTTGTATGGTGAAGAATATCAGTAAAAAAAGATGGCAGATAAAATCTGCCATCTTTTGGTTAATTCACTGTATCTTCAATGCA
>JAZSHA010000057.1:0-6877 GCA_045533025.1 Oscillospiraceae bacterium | reverse complement strand
CCATGGCAGAATACTTCCGTGATGTAAAACATCAGGATGTGCTGCTGTTTATTGATAATATTTTCCGTTTCACTCAGGCAGGTTCTGAGGTATCCGCTCTTCTCGGACGTATGCCTTCTGCCGTAGGTTATCAGCCTACACTTGCTACTGAAATGGGTGCTCTTCAGGAGCGTATCACTTCAACAAACAAGGGCTCTATCACATCGGTTCAGGCCGTTTACGTTCCTGCCGATGACCTTACTGACCCAGCTCCTGCTACAACATTCGCACACCTCGACGCTACAACAGTACTTTCCAGAAGTATTGCTTCTCTCGGTATCTACCCTGCTGTTGACCCGCTTGATTCTACATCGAGAATTCTTTCTCCTGATATCGTTGGTAACGAGCACTACGAGGTTGCACGTTCTGTACAGAACATCCTTCAGAGATATAAGGAACTTCAGGATATCATCGCTATTATGGGTATGGACGAGCTTTCCGACGAAGATAAGCTGACCGTTTCCAGAGCAAGAAAAATTCAGAGATTCCTTTCCCAGCCTTTCAGCGTTGCTGAACAGTTTACTGGTATGGAAGGCAAGTACGTTCCTCTCAAGGAAACAATTCGTGGCTTCAAGGAAATTATCGAGGGTGTTCACGATGATATTCCTGAATCTGCATTCCTCTTTGCAGGAACAATCGACGATGTAATCGAAAAGGCTAAGAATGCCGAGAATGCGTAAGAAAAGGAGGCTGACATATGGCTTCGTTTTCACTTAACGTTATAACTCCCGAAAAGATTTTCTTTGACGGTGAAACTACGCAGATTATCGTCCGCACAACTGAGGGTGATATTGGTATTCTTGCAAATCATACAAGTCTTGTAGCTGATTTGCCGTCGGGTCCTCTTAAAATTCGTCAGGAGGACGGAAGCTGGAAGGTTGCTGCTGTTTCTACAGGTTTGCTTAAAGTCGGCGGAAACAAGGTTTCTATCCTTGCAAACGCTGTTGAGTGGGCTGACGAAATTGACCTTGAATGGGCTAAGCGCTCCGAAGAAGACGCAAGACAGCGTCTTAATCAGAAGAGCAGTCAGCACGAGCTTGACCTTGCTGAGCTGAAGCTTCAGCGTGCTCTCAACAGAATAAGTGTCGGTTCTAAGAAGTTCTGAAAATAATTTTCGGAAAATTCAAAAAAAGACTTGACAAAGGCCTTTGCAATGAGGTATAATTAGATTACCTCTTGCAGAGGCTTATTTTTTTGTGCCCATTTTTAAGAGGGACAACTTAATAAAGCTTCTCGACAAGGTTCATGCGAGTCAGCTTGGACCGTGCCACAGAGGGAGGCACAGGGGAAATACGTCCCCTGCGAAATCGAAACGCTAATAGGAGGTGCCGATATGAGAGTAAAGGTAACAATGGCTTGTACAGAGTGCAAACAGCGCAATTACAACACCAAGAAGAACAAGAAGAACGACCCGGACAGACTTGAAATGAACAAGTACTGTAAGTTCTGCAAGAAGCATACTCTTCACAAGGAAACTAAGTAAGTGAGGTGTGAAAGACGTGGCTGATGCAAAGAAAAACTCCAAGAAGTCTATCGTTGCTCAGGCTGAGGCTAAGGCAAACAAAATGGCAAATGACCGTGAAAAGGCTAAGAAGTCCGGAAAGAAAACAGGTCTTGCCAAGTACTTCAAGGATCTGAGAAGTGAAATCAAGAAAGTCACATGGCCTTCATTCAAGAAGGTTAGTAACAATACATTTGTCGTACTCGTAGGTATGTGCGCAAGTGCTGTTGTTATATTCGGAATCGACAGCGCACTTACAGCTCTTATGAAGCTGGTAAACCGCTGATGCGGTCTGAACTGATAACAAGGAAAGAAGTTCCGCAGTTTCTGCGGGGAAAGGAATGGTCATAATTATGTCAGAATCGGCAAAATGGTATGTCATTCACACTTATTCCGGTTATGAGAATAAGGTTGCACAGACAATTATGAAGGTTGTCGAGAACCGTAAGCTTCACGACCTTATTCATGAAGTTCAAGTTCCAACCGAAATGGTTATGGAAATGAACGATAAGAATAAGATGCGTGAGGTTGAAAGAAAAGTTTTCCCAGGCTATGTTCTGGTGAAAATGATTCTTACCGACGATTCCTGGTATGTTGTAAGAAATACCAGAGGCTGTACGGGATTTGTAGGTCCCGGGTCAAAGCCTGTTCCGCTTACCGATAAGGAGGCTGCTGCTCTCGGCATTAATGCTGAAAAGAAGCCTGCTTCCGTTGAAATCAAGTTTAAGGCGGGCGACAAGGTCAAGATTACAGCAGGCTCTATGGAGGGCTGGGTCGGTGAAGTCGAAAGCATTGATACTGAAAGCATGACTGTAAATGTCAAGGTATCCATGTTCGGCAGAGATACTACAGCAGCTTTGGATATTTCTATGGTTGCGGCTTCAGATGAATATTAATTAAAAATAAAAGTTACGAAAATTTCGGAGGTGCAATTAGCATGGCACAGAAAGTAGTTGGCTTAATCAAGCTTCAGATTGCAGCAGGTAAGGCTACTCCTGCTCCACCGGTTGGTCCTGCTCTTGGTCAGCACGGTGTAAATATTATGGCTTTTACAAAGGAATTCAATGAAAGAACAAAGAACGATATCGGTCTTATCATTCCTGTAGTAATTACAGTATACGCAGACCGTTCTTTCTCCTTCATCACTAAGACTCCGCCGGCAGCAGTTCTTATCAAGAAGGCTATCGGTCTTGAGAGCGGTTCCGGTGTTCCTAACAAGACAAAGGTTGGTAAGATCACTAAGGAACAGATTAAGAAGATTGCTGAAACAAAGATGCCTGACCTGAACGCAGCAAACGTTGAATCTGCTATGAGCATGATCGCTGGTACTTGCCGTTCTATGGGCGTTGAAGTTGTTGACTAATTAAAACTGTTTGCGGCGGACATTTTGTCTCCGTTGTACCGAATGTGTTTTAACTGTTCGGTATTGCCCTATGGTGGGAGGAACTATCCGCTAAAATCCCGATATGGGAATGTTACCACTTAAGGAGGAAAATAAGAAAATGAAACACGGTAAGAAATATAACGAAAGCGCTAAAGCTATCGACAAAACAAAGCTCTATGAAGCTGAAGAAGCTCTGACACTTGCTTGTCAGAACGCAAAGGCTAAGTTCGATGAGACCATCGAAGTTCACGTTCGTCTCGGTGTTGACTCCCGTCACGCTGACCAGCAGGTTCGTGGTGCAGTAGTTCTCCCTAACGGTACAGGTAAGAACGTTAAGGTTCTCGTATTCTGTAAGGAAGATAAGGAAGAAGCTGCAAAGGCTGCAGGTGCAGATTACGTTGGCGGCGCTGATCTCGTTGATAAGATCGTTAAGGAAAACTGGCTCGATTTCGACGTTTGCGTAGCTTCCCCTGATATGATGGGTGTAGTAGGTAAGGCTGCAAGAGTTCTCGGTCCTCGTGGACTTATGCCTAACCCTAAGGCTGGCACAGTTTCCCCTGACGTTGCTAAGGCTGTAACAGAAGCTAAGGCTGGTAAGATTGAATACCGTCTCGATAAGACAAACATTATTCACTGTCCTATCGGTAAGGCTTCCTTCGGTCAGGAAAAGCTTTCCGAAAACCTTAACACACTTCTCGAAGCTATCGTTAAGGCTAAGCCAGCAGCTGCTAAGGGTACTTACATCAAGTCCTGCGTAGTAGCTTCCACAATGGGCGTTGGTATTCCTGTTTCCACATCCAAGTACGGCGTTTAATTGTAATTAACAAATTTCGGAGTCCAAGGTTAGCTTTGGACTCCTTTTTTGTAGGAGTATGTCTATGAAGAATAAATCCGAGCGTAAGAATAAGGAAATAATTTTTACTGTTGAACAGCCGAACGAGCTGCTAAAATTTCTTTATGAAATGCAGCCTAACCGCCCAAAGGGTAAGGTCAAATCCGAGCTGGAGCATAAGCTTGTTTCTGTTGACGGAAAAGTTGTTACCAAGTTCAACTATGCACTTCGAAAGGGTCAGCAGGTTACAATCGGTACCTACGTGCCGAAGTTTGAAAAGGTAAGCATACCAAACCTCGATATCATTTTCGAGGATGACGAACTGCTGGTCATCAACAAGCCTGCGGGAATGCTTGCAATTGCAACCGAAACCGAAAAGACAATGACGGCGTATCATCTTGCTATGGAGTACGTTCGTGCAAAGAATTCCCACGGCAGAATTTTTATCGTGCACCGTCTTGACAGAGAAACTTCGGGTGTGCTGATTTTTGCCAAGAATGAGGAAATCAAGCATGCTCTGCAGGACAACTGGGACAGCGTTGCAAAGTTCCGTGGTTATGTTGCAGTTGTTGAGGGGTGTCCCGAACCAATGGAGGGACGAATTGAGAACAAGCTCCGTGAAACCGAAAGCCATTTGGTTTACACTGCAAAAATGGGCGACGGAAAGCTTGCTATTACCAATTACAAGGTGCGCAAGAGGGGAGAGAATTACTCCCTCGTTGACGTTGATATCGAAACAGGACGAAAGAACCAGATTCGTGTTCATATGAGCGATATGGGCTGTCCAATTGCGGGAGATAAGAAGTACGGTTCCGCAACAAACCCCGTGCACAGGCTCTGCCTCCACGCAAACAAGCTGGTTATTGTGCACCCTTACACTGAGGAAGAAATGATTTTCAGCACGCCCGTGCCGAAAAAGATGATGCAGGCGGTTAATAAGTAAAAATTAAGGGTACCGATTTAGGGTAATGACAGAATAGAAGTAATTAAGGGTACCGAGCCACAAACTCGATACCCTTGATTTGTTTATTACGGATTGGCAAAGGGGACACCCCTTTCGGTACCCTTTGCTGTTAAAAAAGATTTTCAATCATTTCTCTTGTTTCGGGAGTAACGCCGCCGTCGATGATTTCGGGGGCATATTCATCAAGTATTACAAAATGTCTTGGATTAACAACCTGAATTGTTCTCATATAAACAATTTTTTCGCCGTTGTCAGGGTCGGTAAAGCAGGCTGTAATGTCAGCAAGATATCTTTTGCTGTCAGAATCAAATTTTATTCCATCTTTTATGAAGCTGTCACAATGCACACTTTTTTCGTTAAGTGTTAAAACTCTTTCATTAAGTGCGTCGCTGTAAGCGGGGTTTATTCCCGTACTGTCGGAATATTTTTCAGCAAATAGATAATAGGCTGTATCTGGAAGGTAGCTTTCAGCATTGATTACCAGTTGTTCACTGCTGTAGGAGGGTGTCATATATGGACAAAGTGCAAAGTTAAGCGTTCTGATAAACATATCAAGCTCATCATAGCTCTGAGAATATGTATAGTCGCGGTCATTCATAAATACACCGACAATGGATTTGTCACCGATTTCGTACACATAAAAGTCAATGTACGGAAGACCGTCAGCCTTGACGCTGACTTCAGCTTCGGGCATAAGAACTCCCGGAATATTGTTTTCCGTATACAAACAATCCTTGACAATTATTTTAGGGCTTTTATACTTTATCATTTCAGAAAATTGTGTGAGAAGACTACGGCAGTTTTCATTTAGCATATTTTCATAATCATATGTAGTTATGGTGATATCAGACATTACATAATCAATATCACCTTCACAAAGCTTTGTTATAAGCTTTTCTGCCCTTTTTGAAGCGATTACCGTTTCAAAGCTTGGTACATTAGGGTCACGGATAATCTGTCCGTAGGTCAGAACACCTGTTATGCCGACAACAATCAGCAGAACTATCGTTAGAAAAGCAATCACAAGCTTGTTTCTGAAAATGCTTTTCTTGATTTTCTTGAACGGCTTTTTCGGCGCAGAAGCTTCCGCTTCGGGTGTGGTTATCTCGCTTTTGAAATCCGCCATGAGCTTTGCACAATCGGAGCATTCCGCCGTGTGCTGTTCAATTTCCGCCGCCGCATCGGGTGAGCAGACACCGTCACAATAAGCGGGGAGCAAGTCCCTGATAATTTCACATTTCATATAATCAATCCTTTCGTATCTCCTTGATAATCATTTCTTTCGCTCGGAAAAAGATAACCCTTGCCCAGCCGTCGGATTTTCCGAAAAGTGAGCCGATTTCCTTGAAGGAAAGCTCGCTGAAAATTCTCAGTGAGAAAACCTCCTTGTAGGGGTCTTCGAGGGTGTGCAGGACACGGTGAATATTGAGAACCTGTTCCCTGTCTTCAAATTTCAGCACGATATCCGACCCGTCTGTAAAGTCCTCGTCGCCAATCGGCACGTTCTTCCGTTCGCTTTTCCGCAGGTAGTCTATGTACAGATTTTTTGCAATTCCGCAAAGCCATACCGACATCTTACAGCCTCCATGGTAGCTGTCGATTGTCTTTACTGCACGGTAAAACGTGTCCGCAGTAAGCTCCTCCGCAAGGTCAGCGTTGCCGCACATCTTTAGCAGAAAGCGGTATACGTCCTTTGCGTAAAGCCTGTATATCTCGTCAAAATCGGACATCTGCCTCATCCCTCCTTTCCCTTTCACTCTATATGACGAATGAGATTTTAAAGTGTTACAAGAAAATTGAAATTTTCAGAAATAATTAAGGGTACCGATTTTCGGTACCCTTTAAATTACCCATTAATAAGCTCATCAAGCATCTTTGGAAGCTCAGTATCCATATTTTCATCAGTAAACTGACAAGTGCCGACAGCCTTGTGTCCGCCGCCGCCGTATTTCAGCATAAGCTTGCCAACGTCAACGTTTGAAGTACGGTTGAGAATAGAATAACCAACAGCTGCGCTGCAGCCCTTGCCGCCCTTGCCGTTAACAATCCAAGCGGAAATATTCTGCTCAGGATAGAGGCTGTAAATCAGGAAGCGGTTGCCTGAGTAAATCGGGTCAACACCACGCAGGTCGCTGATGATAACGTCCTTTTCAACGC
>JAZSHA010000100.1:0-7179 GCA_045533025.1 Oscillospiraceae bacterium | reverse complement strand
AGCTTATGCTGCTGAAGCTTTTTTTGGAGCACCCACAAAAGGTCTACACCAAAGCAAACCTCTATGAGTCTGTGTGGAATGATACCTATTATTATGAGGACAATACCATTAATGTTCATGTCAGCAATCTCCGCAGTAAGCTGAAAAAGGCAACGGGAAACGATTATATCGAAACCGTGTGGGGTATTGGGTATCGGCTGAAAGGGGAGTAATATGGTTATCGCAATAATAATCAGTGTAGTTCTTGCAATAGCCTTGATTGCCCTCGCGGTACAGCTTTTGTCGCTGGAAAGTGAAATGCGTAAGCTGAAAAAAGAGCTTGCTTTAACTCGTAACAAAAGCTACAACCGTCAGTTGACAGTGTCTCTGATTGATAAGGACTTTTCAGCACTTGCTACAGAAATGAACAAGAACCTCGACTATCAGAAGCAGATGAAGCTTCAGTCCGAACGTGCAGAGCGAAGACTTAAACAGTCCGTTTCCGATATCGCCCACGATTTGCGTACGCCGCTTACAGTTATCAAGGGTAACCTGCAAATGCTTGAAGGTGAGGAAAAGCTGTCCGAAAGAGGAATGGAGTACCTGCGCATTTGCAGTGAAAAATCCGAAGCAATGAAGCAGATGGCGGACGAGTTTTTCGAACTTTCCCTCCTTGAAAGCGACAGTACTAAGGTTGCGTTGTCAAAGGTAAATATCACCAACCTGCTTATGCAGTTTATAGCTGATAACGAAGCGGTAATCCGCAGTTGTCGCCTTAGTCCAGATGTAATATTCCCAGAAAAAACCGTTTTTGCGCAAGCTGACGAACAGCTATTAATGCGTATGTTCAGCAACCTGCTTAATAATATTGTGAAGTACGCCGAAAGCAAGTTCACGATTTTACTTGAAGCAGCGGAAGATAAGTGCAGAATAACCTTTTCCAACCCCGTAAATAGTGAAAATATTGATACCGAGCACCTTTTTGACAGAACATACCGTGCCGATAAATCACGCCACGGAACAAGTGCAGGACTGGGACTGTACATTGTTAAGCTGCTTGCCGAAAAGCAAGGCACAGAGGTGGCTGCAAAGCTGGAAAATAACCTGCTGAAAATAAGTATTGTCTTAAATATAGCATAATCAAGCCGCCTTGTGCGGCTTTTGTGTACAGATGTAAATATGAATTTTTTGTAAACATTAAGAAATTTAAGAAATTCTTTAAGAATTGATTTTACAATAAAATTACAATCACAAAACACTGTACAGAAAGGGTTGCAGATATGAGCGAGATAATTATTGATGTAAAAAATCTTGATAAGCAGTATATGAAGCAGAAAGCTGTTGATAACGCAAGCTTTCAGATTAAAGAGGGAATGATTTGCGGTCTTATCGGACCAAATGGAGCAGGTAAAACTACAATTATGAAAATGCTTGGCGGACTTGCACTTCCCACAGGCGGAAGTCTTGCAATTTATGGCGCAAGCGATGAAAACGGACTTGCCCACGCAAGAAGCCGTATGAGCTTTATGATTGAAACACCTTACGCAAAGGAAAAGCTTTCCGCAAGGGAAAATCTCGAAAAACAGCGTCTTCAGAAAGGTATTCCCGATAAGAAACGTATCGACGAGGTGCTTGAAATTGTTGGACTTTCCGACGTTGGCAAAAAGCCTGTGAAGAACTTTTCTCTCGGTATGCGTCAGCGCCTCGGTATCGCAAATGCACTTATGACAAAGCCTGAAATTATGGTGCTTGATGAGCCTGTAAACGGACTTGACCCTGAGGGTATCGTTGAAATCCGTGAGCTTCTGTTGAAGCTTAACCGAGAGGAGCACATCACAATCCTCATTTCCTCCCATATCCTCAGCGAACTTTCACTTCTCTGTACCGATTACCTTTTCATCAACAAGGGTAAGCTTCTGCAGGCTGTTTCCGCTGACGAGCTGAAAAAGCTCTGTCGCGAGTATTACCGTATCAGCACCGACAACAACTCTCTTGCCGCAGCAATTCTTGAAAACAAGCTTGGTATCACCCAGTTTGACGTTGACAAGGACGGTAGTATCCGACTTTACGAACAGCTTGACAATATGCACACCGTGTCGAAAACACTCTTTGAAAACGGAGTTGTTCCCGTGGTGCTCCATATCAACGAAGCTAATCTTGAGCAGTACTATATGAATATGGTCGGAGAAAGCGGAGAGGAATGATTAAAATGCGTAATATTATAAAAGCTCTGAATTATCAGACAAAAACTGATAATGTTACATATTATTCTATGCTGATACCGATTTTTTTAACAGTTTTCGGTATGTTGGATTTTGACATAACCGGAAGTGAGTATGTGGCTTTGAATGGAGAAAATATTTCATTACTGCCTGTATTTTTAATCCTTATGCTTGGCGTAAGAATACTCGGTTGGGACTATGCCGACAAGACAATGAACTACGAAATCCTGTCGGGACATCATCGCCGTGAGGTCTATTTTGCAAGAGTAATCGTGGCACATATCTGGTGTATCGCATTCTGCGTTAGTTTTATACTTCTTCCAGTGATTGTTTTTACACTAATCAACGGCTGGGGCACAACAATGGATTTCGGCGGAATGGCACTCCGTTTTGCACTGGCAATTTTCCCGATGATAAGAATTGTGTGCCAGTATGTGTTGCTGGTATTCCTCGTTAAAAGTGCCTACATAGCCTGGGCGGCAGGATATTTGTTATCAATGTTTTCAATGCTTATACCAATGCTTTTTGAAGAATTAATGCAAATCAAGTTCACATATCAGTTTGCCAATACAAACCTTATGAAGCTTTTCACGTTCAATCAGAGCATAGGCTATGTAAACGGCGAGGACGTAACAATCTGTCATACTGAACTTGAGCCGTCTATGATAATCGGAACAATCGGCGTGTCAGTTGCAGTAAGCGTAATCTGCCTTGCGATTGGTTACGCTATTTTCAGAAAAAGCGACGTGAACTGATAGGGGGAAAATCAAAAATGAAAAACATCATAAAATCACAGCTTTATCAGTTACGCAAGGAACGTATGGTATGGCTTGTTTACATCGGCTTGCTTCTTATGCCGATTGCAAATATTTTTCTTCAAGGCGAGCTGACCTTGGAGGGCGATTATCCCACACAGGCTTTCCTTGCTGAAAACGGCTTCTTTTACGTATTCATCTCTCTGATGTTCCTTTTCACTCTTGCAGGATTCGCAGGCTGCGGCGACTTTTTGGATAAAACCGTAAACTACGAGCTTATGACAGGTCACAAGCGTATCGAGGTTTATCTCGGCAGAGTTATTCCGTGCCTTATCGTCGGAGTAATCGGCTTTGCGGTAATGACAGCCCTGCCCCTTATCGTCAACACAGCTATGCACGGCTGGGGAACAAAGCTTGACGTTGACGAAATGGTACTTCGTTATTGCCTTCTTATTTTCCCCATTATAAGAATTCTCTGCACAGCGCTTTTCTTCGTGTTCGTGATAAAAAATCCTTACATAGTAATGGCACTGGGTTATTTTGTGTTTATGATTGGCGGAACAAGTGCAAGCCTGTTCAAGCTTGGCATATCTCCAATTCTCGGCATTACCAATATAAATATGCTCTGCATTTTTGACAGCTGGTACACCTACGGTCTGGACGGAAAAATGAATTACATCTATGAAGCGTCCCTCTCCGCAGGAGAAATCGCAAGCACAATTATTGTATCCCTTGTAACAAGTGCAATCTTCCTTTATCTTGGCTATGTGTATTTCCACAAGGACGACCTTAATTGAGAAAGGCGAATAAGATATGAAATATTTTGATTTATTGATTATTATAATTAACCTTGCCGCAATTGTAGGTCTGTACTTCCTTGCAGGGTACGCAACAAGGATTATCAACACAAAATGGCGTATCTGCTACATAATTCCCGCAGTTGTCTGCCTTGCATTTGTGGTGTTCAAGGGCTACGACGCTTGTATGCTTCCTGCATATATCGGTTCGCTTCTGCCAATTGCAGGCTTTATCAACGAAAAGGAAACGATGCGTAAGCTTTCAAGTGTTGTTTCAGCAGCACTGATTGTAATCGCCGTGCCGATATGCCTGCTTAACAAGGGCTACCGTGCAGCAGACTATGTTCAAGACTTCAAGGACGGCTTTGAATGTATGCAGAAGCACTACGTCCTCGCTGAGCATAAGGGTGCAGACTGGGAAGAACTTTACGACAAGTATCTACCGATGTTCAAGGAAGCAAACAGTGAACAGGACGCCGTTGCAAATTATATTGCCTGGATGAAGTTCTGTGCCGAGTTCCACGACGGACACGTTGGCTATGTTCCTCAGAATGCTGAAGATATCGAAGCAGAGTTCAAAGAGCGTCTTTACGGCAATGACTACGGACTTTCCCTTGTAACACTTGCAGACGGAAGAGTTGCCGCAGTAAGCGTTGACGAAACACTTTCACAGCACGGAATTACAACAGGTACTATCATCACAAAATGGGACGGTGCTGACCCTCTTGAAGTTGCACGACAGTCCGAATTTTTTTCAGCAGTAACCTTTGCAGACCGCGACAATGAAGCCTTCTACCTTGCAACTTTTGCAGCAGGTGTAGGCGGCGACAGCGTAACAGTTACATATCTTGACGAAAATGGTGATGAAAAGGAAGCCGTTCTCCCTAAGCTTGGCAGTTATGTTGAACGTGCAGATGAAACTCTGAAAATTCTCAACGGCGGTGTTGAAACTGGACATCTTATGTGGGCGGATATTAATGAGAAAACAGCCTGCCTGCGCATCAAGGCTATGATGTTTGATAGCGATTCTGCCGCAAGCGGGGATTTCTCCAAAATGAAAAACGGCATCATTGAAAAGCTTGATGAGTACCGTGCAAAGGGCGTGGAAAATATTGTCCTTGATATGCGCGGCAACAGCGGCGGCGATAGTCAGGTTGTAAAGGCAATAGCCGAAATTTTTGCAACCGCAGGCGAGCATTACTACGCAACCGACGGCAAATGGGACGATGAAGCAGGTTGTTACCTTACCGACCCTGCAACAGGAAAATTTGTTGAAGGCAAGAAAAATTACTTCACAGGTGAAAATCTCTGGCAAGGAAACGTAATTATCCTTGTCAATGCGAACAGCGTAAGTGCCGCAGACCATCTTACCTATGTAATGCAGGGTATGGAAAATGTAACGATACTCGGTTTCACCGAGCCAAACGGCTCTTCACAGGGTATCGGCGGTATCAAGCTTGAAAACGGACAGTTTGTTTTTTCAAACTCACTTCTCCTTGACGAAAACAGCGACGTGCTCATTGACTCTGGAGCAGATTACGAAAGCGGAAACGATATTGATGTAAGAGTTCCGCTTGATGAAACGGCTATTGAATCACTGTTCATAAACGGTGAGGATTACCTTATGCAGCAGGCAATTGAAGCTGTAAAGTAAAGCAATAGAAACAATAATCCCTTGCAGATAACGTACCTGCAAGGGATTTGTAATTATTGTTCGAAATTTTTTTCTGCATCATAAATTTTCTTTGCATAAACAATCATTATGATTATTGAAGCAATAAGATAAACCATCATTAAAACCATAGAAATTGTTCCATTGAAAATCAGTGAGGTTATTACCGTAAGCAGCCCTGCAATCACAAGAACAAAACCGGCGAAACGGTTGCTTTTGCTCCAAGTTACGTCATTGTACATACTGTATGTGCAACGCAGACCAATTGTGCCGTTAAGCTTTGTTTTGGGCATTACATTGCCGAGAAAAATAAACAGAATACCCATTAAAATGCAGGTTATCTTTATGCTGTCAATTTCAACATTTGCAATACTTAATTCAGTAGTTGTACAGGCTTTGTAAAGACTGATATAATGCAGAATGTTAAACAGAACAGTTACGCAAACAGCTGTAATTCCGATAACCTTCAAATTGTTTGCCGACTCGGCACGCTGCTTTTCATCTTCAATGGTTTTGGATTTTTTGCGGTAGTATGAGCAGAGACACTCCCAGAAAACAGTCATTGCTATAATACATATCGGATAAATAAAGCTCTCATATTTTGAGCCCCATCTGTCGATTTCGCCTGCAAAATTGTAGTGAGCAGGAATTTTATCAGGTAAAAACTGAAATACACACGCTGTTACCGCAAGAGGAAGAACTGCTAAAATCCATAATGCTTTTCTCATTATTCATTACCTCCGAATTGCTTAACCCATAAAATCAACTCATCAAAGACCGAAGTGTTGATTTCGTAGTAAACGTAGTTCTTGCTTTTGTACTCCATAACAAGGTCAGCGCCTTTAAGCAGCTTAAGATGATAGGAAAGTGCCGCAGGGGAAATATCAAGCTTTTCGGCGATTTCACCTGCGCTGAGACGTCCATCTTTAAGCATTACAAGAATATCACGCCGCTGCTTGTCCGAGAGGACCTTAAAAATATTCATTTCGCTCATATGATGACACCTATTTAAAAAATTCTTTAAATAGATTATAGCATACCGAATTGTGTTTGTCAAGAGGAATTTAAAAATATTTTTAAATAGTCTGCGCTTTAAGATAAGCAGTTTGTTTTCGTACACAAAATAAAGCCTCGCAAGTAACGTACCTGCGAGGCTTTTAGTGGTTGCGGAGGCTGGATTTGAACCAACGACCGTCGATTTCACTTAGAGATGTTACCCAACATTACCAACAAATTTATAACTAATCTTAATATCCTGCTTCTTTACACCGTCCACCTCATACTTGGTGCTGACGGTAATTTTATCAATGAGTCTGTGCAGAACAGCCTTGTCAAGCTCATCAATGTCCTTGAACTCCTTGATGAGTGCAATATAATTCTCAATATTCTCATCAGCTTCTGCACTTTCCATCTTAATTGACTTAATGCGTTCAAGCTTTGCCTTCTGTTCTTCCAGTTCAGTTTCACAGCGACGGGATAACTCAATGAATCTCTCCTCAGAAAGAACACCATTCAGCTTGTCCTCATACAAATGATAAAACCTTTCATCAAGCTCCTTGATACGCTTTTCGGTTGCCTTTGCGTCACGTTCGCTGCGTTCAAGAGCAGATTTATTCGTACTGCACATCTTCTTTTTAAGCTTCTCGGCAGCTTTCTTCTCGACTTTAAGGATAAGGTTACTCTGACGCTTTATGTCATAAAGCACGAAATCATACAAATCCTTGCAGCGAATAAAATGAATAGTGCAGCTGGAA
>JAZSHA010000113.1:0-5506 GCA_045533025.1 Oscillospiraceae bacterium | reverse complement strand
ACCTGCGTGAGTTTGCGGTTTATGCAAATGCCTGCGGCTCGCTGAGCTCTACAAAGGTTGGTGCGATACCTGCTATGCCGACTCACGAGGAGATTATGGCGCTTGTGGAAAAAGGAATGAAATATTAAAAAGATAAAGGAGAAGCGTAGTGCTTCTCCTTTTTGTTATTTATGTATACCATTGAAAATTTCTTCAGGTGTAGTATCAAGATTATCGGGAATATAAACTGTAATGGTATAGACAATATTTCCGTCACGCAATACAAAATAGCATCTGTCTTTTTTGTCAACTGCGTACTCTGCGCTATCAAATTCTGTACCTGCAATGTCGAGAATAACCCCCTCCTCACTCTCATCTGCTCCAAAGAATAATGGTATGTTCTGCATAAATTCCTTTGCACATCGCTTTGCGAGCAACTCGTTTTTAAAATCGGTGTACGTACCTTGTAAAAGTGTTCTGTCACCGTATTTTTCACCCTCGGGAATATAAGCGGCAGGCTGCCAATAAGAATAATGGGTAAAAATATCAGAGGTTACTTCTTCTATTTGGGGTTTGCCGCCTTTTCGGGCATCCTCTTTATCTTCGGGGTCAATATATTTATCGGCAAGCTCATCTGTTTCAAGATAAACAATATGCTCTGCACCGAAAATTTCATCAAGGGTTATAGCCTGTGATGGGACATCATCAAGCTTGTGTACTTCCCTGCTTTCGGCAATACAGACCGCATATATGGAAGCTCCGAGCAAAGCAAAAGCTGCTGTAAACAGTACAATAAAAATCACTTTTGCAACATTGCTGTATCGCATAGCTTTTTCAGCTGATTTGCTGTTTTCTATCGAGCCTGCTATGAATTTTCCAGCTTCTGTGTAATCATACAAATATACTCCTGTCATCGGTATCAAACCAGCTAACAATATTATGCACGCACTTAAATTGGCATAAGCTAAGCCATTGTCCCAAATGGAAGAAAGCATCGGAGCAATCACACCTGCTTCAATAAACTGATAAAAATAAAATGGAACGATAATACACCATAAAATTGTTATAAAGCAATATATCATCACCCACATTGCTGTGCGGTGAAAACGCTGAATAACGTGCGCATACTCCGAGCGGTCTGTGTGAAGCGGAACGGCATTTTCGTCCGAGGATACATACACGTCAAAATCCGAGCCCCTTGCCGCATATATCCAACCGCTTTCAGCGTAGGCTTTTCGGGTTTTCATACTTGCTTTAAACACATTAGCTTCAATACAGTATTTAACCTTTTGAGGCTCTGCTTTTTTGAAAAATGCCATTCCCATAGTATATGACTTGACAAACTCACCCTTAGCCGCCATTTCTTCAAATCTCTTTTCGTCTGCAGAAGGCTCATATTTATTGATTTTCATAAATTTAATGCTCATAATAATGTTCACCTCTTATTCGTCAATGATTGCACCGTCCGAAACCATCGCTTTAAGACGGTTGTACTCCTCTTTCAGGGCGGATTTTCCGCTGTCTGTTATTGCATAAGTTTTTCGTCTTCCATCGTCCTCGGCAATAACGATAAGTCCGTCCTTCTGCATTCGGGTAAGCACTCCGTAAAGTGTACCGGGACCCATCGAAACACGTCCTCCCGAAATATCGGAAATAGCGTTCATAAGTCTGTAGCCGTGCCCAGGATTCATAAGGGCAAGCAGGACATAATACATAGCCTCGGTCATTGGTCCTCCGTTATATGGCATATTGTCACCCTCCCAACTATTATGTGTTACGATATTATGCGTCGCGATATTTCGTGTCACGATATATCGTGTGACATAATAGTAACATATAGAAACACGCTTGTCAATAGCTTTTTGAAAAAATTATTGACAAGCGTTGATTTTTCCGTACAGAATTGAAAAAATTATTCCTCACGCTTATATTCGAGTATGTCTCCAGGCTGACATTCAAGCACCTCGCAGATTGCTTCGAGGGTTGAAAAGCGTATTGCCTTTACCTTTCCTGTTTTGAGGTTGGACAGGTTTACGTTGGATATGCCTACCCTTTCAGCAAGCTCGTTCAGGGACATTTTTCTATCCGCCATTACACGGTCGAGTCGTAAGATTATTGCCATAGTCTCCTCCTCATATTGTTTCGTCGGACTCCTGCTGGAGTTTGCAGCCGTAGTTGAATATGTAGGCAACGGCAATGATTATTGCACCCAAAATAAAAAAATCAAGTACAATACCTACTGAAAGCTCGCCATCGAAAACACCTATTGAATTGAGAAAGCCATTTACCGCTTCTCCGATAATGTGCACGATGCCTGTTCCGATAAGAGTCATTCCCGCAGCTTTGATTTTATCGGCAATTTCGTAGCGGAAAGGTGTTTCGCCATCTTTAAGCGTTCCAAATACCTTGATACCGAAATTAAGTGCAATCGCAAATCCTATGCAAGTAACTATAATGTAAATGCCATTGAATATCCCCTCGGGAGTTGAAAAATCATTACTGCTGTGTACTGTTGAATTTTTCATTATAAAATTCATAATCATCATTATCGCTACGGCTATCGATGCAATAATCATAAGGGCACACATTAATGACAAAAACGCTTCTGCAACCTTACAAAATGTTAAAAAATTCTTCTTTTCCTTTTCAAGTGTACGCTCGTTGATATCTACTGTTTTGTTCATAATAATTCCTCCAAATCATATTTGGTAAGCTTACTGTGGTTATAGCATAGCATATCAATTTACGTTTGTCAATACAAATTTAACGATAAACATTAAATTTTATTCGTTTTTCACAAGTTATTGTTACTGTTGTTGTATAAATGTGTCATTTTCACAGAAAGTTTCTGCAATTTAACCATATTGACAATTTCAACAACATACCGTATACTTTATTATATAAAGTGCGAAAAGGTTGGTCGGTTTTAAGATTGTTACAAAATTAACAATCTGTTCATTGACGTATATAATGTAAGTATGGTACAATGAGATTGTGATAAATTTAACAATCATTCAAACCCAATCGCACATTCACCTTTAATGGTTTTGAAAGGAAGGATTTTATTATGGCAAAGGAAAAGAAAGCTCCCGTTGCAGAAGAAACAAAAGTTGACGCTGCTGCTATGATTAACACCCTCGTTGCTAACGCAAAAATCGCTCTTGAAGAATACATGAAGCTCGACCAGGAACAGGTTGACAAGATTACTGAGGCTATGGCTCTTGCTGGTCTTTCCGCTCAGATGGAACTTGCTAAGATGGCTGTTGAAGAAACAGGCAGAGGCATTTTCGAGGATAAGGTTACAAAGAACATCTTCTCCACAGAATACATCTGGCACTCCATCAAGCACGAAAAGACTGTTGGAATTATTGAGGACAACGTTGACGAAAGCTATATGGAAATTGCTGAGCCTGTTGGTATTGTATGCGGTGTTACACCTACACCCAACCCTACTTCCACAACAATGTTCAAGTCCATAATGTGCGCTAAGACAAGAAATCCTATTATTTTCGGTTTCCACCCATCTGCACAGGAATGCTCCAAGAAGGCTGCTATGATTGTTCGTGACGCTGCTGTTAAGGCTGGTGCACCTGAACACTGTGTACAGTGGATTGAATATCCTTCCGTTGAAGCTACAGGTCTGCTTATGAATCACCCTGATGTTGCTACAATCCTTGCAACAGGTGGCCCTGCCATGGTTAAGGCTGCTTACTCCGCAGGTAAACCAGCTCTCGGCGTTGGCCCTGGTAACACACCATGCTACATTGAAAAGTCCGCTAACCTCAAGCAGGCTGTTCACGACCTTATCCTTTCCAAGTCCTTCGACAATGGTATGATTTGTGCTTCTGAGCAGGCTGCAATCATTGATGATGAGGTTTATGATGAAGCTGTTGGCTTTATGAAATATCACGGCTGTTACTTTGCAAAGCCTGAAGAAATCCAGAAAATTCAGGACGTTGTAATTGATGTAAAGAAGATGGCTGTTCAGCCTTGGGTTGTTGGTCAGTATCCTTGGCAGATTGCTGAAAAGGCTGGCATTACAATTCCTAAGGAAACAAAGGTACTCTGTGTTGAAATTCCTGATACAGATGCTGAAAAGTATCCGCTTGCTCTTGAAAAGCTCTCCCCTGTTCTTGCAGTTGTAAAGGCTCAGGACAGCGAAGAAGCATTTGAAATGTGTGAAAGAATGCTCATTCACGGTGCAGGGCACACTGCTGTTGTTCATTCTTCTGACAATGGTATCATTGAGAGATACGGCGAAGTTATGAAGGCAAGCCGTATCGTAGTTAACTCCCCTGCTTCCTTCGGTGCTATCGGTGATGTATACAACTCTATGGCACCTTCCCTTACACTCGGCTGTGGTTCTTACGGTAAGAACTCTGTTTCTGAAAACGTTACTGCAAAGAACCTTGTAAACAGAAAGAAGGTTGCAAAGAGGAGAGTTAATATGCAGTGGTTTAAGGTTCCAGAAAAGATTTATTTTGAAGCAGGCTCTGTTCAGTACCTTGCAAAGATGCCTGAAATTCACAGAGCTATGATTGTTGCTGACCCAGGTATGGTACAGTTCGGTTATGTTGACAGAGTTATTTACCAGCTCAACAAGAACGCTAATATGCCTGTTATTGAAATTTTCAGCGACGTTGAGCCTGACCCAGACCTTACAACAGTAAGAAAGGGCGCTGCTCTTATGAACTCCTTCCAGCCTGACGTTGTTATCGCACTCGGCGGTGGTTCTGCAATGGACGCTGCTAAGGCAATGTGGCTGTTCTACGAAAATCCTGACGCTGACTTCGTTGGTATGTCCCAGAAGTTTATGGACATCCGTAAGAGAGTTTACAAGTTCCCTAAGCTTGGCAAGAAGGCTAAGATGGTTGCTATTCCTACAACATCCGGTACAGGTTCTGAAGTTACTTCCTTTGCTGTAATTTCCGACCGTACAAAGAATATGAAGTACCCCCTCGCTGACTACGAGCTTACACCTGACGTAGCTATCGTTGACCCAGAGTTCGTTTACACTGTACCAAAGGCTTCCACTGCTTTCACAGGTCTTGACGTTCTCACACACGCTATCGAAGCTTACGTTTCTATCCTTGCTAATGACTTTACAGACGCACTTGCTCTTCAGGCAATCAAGCTTGTATTCAAGTATCTCCCTGATTCCTACAAGACTGCTGACCCGACTGCAAGAGAGAAGATGCACAACGCTTCCTGTATCGCAGGTATGGCATTCACAAACGCATTCCTCGGCATCAACCACTCCCTTGCTCACAAGCTTGGCGGTGAGTTCCATATTCCTCACGGTCTTGCTAACGCTTACCTGCTCCCACACGTTATCGAGTACAACGGTGAAGCAACACCTACAAAGTTTGCTGCTTGGCCAAAGTACGACCACTACGTTGCACCTGAGCGTTACGCTGAAATTGCTAAGATGATGGGCTTTGCCCCTCAGAATGCTACAAACGAAGAGGGTGTAAAGGCACTTGCTGATGCTGTAAGAAAGCTTATGACAGAGGTTGGTATTCCGCTT
>JAZSHA010000091.1:0-4893 GCA_045533025.1 Oscillospiraceae bacterium | reverse complement strand
TGTTGCAGTAATCAAGGTTGGTGCTGCTACTGAAATTGAAATGAAGGAAAAGAAGCTCCGTATCGAGGATGCTCTTGCTGCAACAAAGGCTGCAGTTGAAGAAGGTATCGTTGCAGGCGGTGGTACAGCTTATGTAAACGCTATGCCTGCTGTTAAGAAGCTTACAGATTCCCTCACAGGCGACGAAAAGACAGGTGCAGCTATCGTGCTCAAGGCACTTGAAGAACCTGTTCGTCAGATTGCTGCAAACGCAGGCCTCGAAGGCAGCGTAATCCTCGACAAGATTGTACGCTCCAGAAAGGTTGGCTACGGCTTTGACGCTTACAGCGAAGCTTACGGCGATATGATTCCTGCAGGTATCGTTGACCCGACTAAGGTTACACGTTCCGCACTCCAGAATGCGGCTTCCGTTGCAGCTATGGTTCTTACAACTGAGAGCCTTGTTGCTGACATCAAGGAAGATGTTCCTGCTGCTCCTGCAATGCCAGCTGGCGGAATGTATTGATAATTCGGATTTCGGAATGCGGAATTCGGAATGAAATGATAAAAGGCACCGAGATTTTCGGTGCCTTTCCGTTTGACACATTTCCCCATTTATGATATAATTGAACATAACAAATTAACAAGGGGAACGACATATGGAAATACTGATAATCAGAGAAGAAATAATCTGCATAGTAGTGCTGATTTTTCTCATTTGTTACCACATTTTCTATCGTAATAAAAACAGTGAAAACTCTTTTCTTTTAGTTGCGTCAATGGGGCTTGGACATATGCTTTTTGACATTGCTACGGTTATTACGGTAAACAACAGGGACGTTGTTCCTTATGCTGTAAATGACCTGCTCCATTTCGGATTTTACATATTCAGTATGCTGTTTATTATGGAATTCTACAACTACGTTGTACTGCTTACTATGCCGATGAATATGCATAAAAAACTTCGTTATGTCGGATATATCCCTCTGCTGATATTCCTTGTCCTTTTCTTTGTTCTGCCTATTGAATATGTCAGCGGAAACGGTACCGATTACAGCTATGGTCCGCTTGCTTTTGCAGGGTACTCGATTTTTGCTGTGTACTGCCTGACTTGCCTGATTATGGCAATAATTAAAAGAGGTCAACTTGACATTAAAGCCCGCATTGCTATTCTTCCTACATCACTTCTGATGGCTGCTTTTGTAATTGTACAGGCAGTAATTCCCGAGCTGCTTATGACAAGTGCAGGTATTACGATTGTCTGCATAGGCTTGTTCACGACGGTAAATAATCCTGTTGAAAACTACAAGGAACAGGCGTACTGGGACGAGGCTACAGGTGTTCAGAATAAGAACAGCTTCAAAAAGCAGCTTAGCTATATGGAGAAGAAATACAACGGAAAGAAAGTCAACATTGGGTTTATAATCTGTGATATGAACGGTATGAAGCTGATTAATGACAATTACGGGCACGCTGAGGGCGACAAGCTTATCAGGGCGGCAGCTGCGGTAATGAAAAACTGTTTCAAGAGTGCTTACAACATATACAGGGTCGGCGGCGATGAATTTGCAGTTATATATGTTTCTCCTGATGAAAAGACTGTTCAAAAAGAGCTTGAAAATGCACGTGAAGCTTGTGAGCGTTATAAGGACAGCCCGATAATGCTGAGCATTGCTATGGGTTATGCTTCTGGTGTGTATTCTTCCGATTATATGGAGATTTACAATAAGGCTGACGAGCGTATGTATCAGAATAAGCTGGAAATCAAGAAGCTTCATCCCGAATTCAATAGATAAAAACAAAAGGCACTTTCAATCGAAAGTGCCTTTTAAACATTGCAATATTATAAATGTTGCACATAATTACATAAAATTTGTGGAAATATATTGACTTCTGATACAAAAAATGCTATAATTTGGTTACACAATAATTTTGATGGGAGATGTTCTTATGACCTTTAATCACGGCGCACAGACTATTACTACATACACAGGCAAGAAGGTTATCAAATCCGCTGCTGTTGGTGCAACAACCGTTGAAGAGGTAAATTGGCTCATCGACAAGCTTGTTTCCCTTTCTGCACCTTGGAAGAATTCAGGTTGGGCTTACATTGTTGAAATCAGCAAGATGTCACCTGCTTCTCCTGAGGTAAGCGAGGTGCTCGTTACTCTTCACAAGCGTCTTGCAGATGCAGGCTGTAAGGTTATGGCTTTTGTAAACTTTGCGTCCTTTATTACAGGTGCTCAGGCTAAGGAGCATCAGAAAAAATCCAACACAGGCATCATCGAAAATACTTTCCGCACAGAGGAAGAAGCTATGACGTGGATTGAAAGCGTACTTAAATAAAACTTATCTGCCGCAGGGGACAATAAAATCTCCTGCGGATTTTTTGCATATAATCGTACCGTAAAAATCGTGCAAAAGTGCCTTTGAAATAATTCTGCCGTTATGATAAAATTATTGTATCAGTAATTGTTTGGGAGGCTGAATTATGTTTGAATGCGGTGAATACGTTGTTTACGGCTCAGGCGAGATATGCTGTATTGACGAAATTGCCGAACGCTGCTTTGACGGCGTGCATAAGATAAAATACTACAAAATTGCACCGAGAGAATTCAGAAATTCTGCTTACTATGTTCCTTTGGAAAATGCTGAAAAGGAAATACGCAGGGTGCTGACAAAGGAAGAAATCCTTGAAATTATCGACAGCATTCCTCAGGCAGAGGCTGTTTGGTACGCTGATAAAAACGAGCGTAAAAGCTATTTTGAGTCGGTGCTCAGAAGTGATGATTTTACAAGCCTTGTGGGTATGATAAAGGCAATTTACGAGGAAAAGCTGAAACGCACAAATGACGGCAGGAAGCTGATTGCTTCAGATGAAAGGGCTTTTTCTGCAGCTGAACATATTATTAACGGAGAGTTTGCTTTTGTTCTCGGTATCCCCGAAAGCGAGGTCAACGGCTTTATCCGTGAGAGAATTGAGATGCAGCATTAAGGATACCTATGGTATCCTTTTTGTTTTGTTAATCAGGCAATTTATCTTTTGGCGCGATAAATGGCGATTTATGTACAAATTATTTCTGAATTACACAAAAATTTCTTATGTTAAAGTGCGCTCAATATACAAAATATCTAAAAAAAACAGTATAAATCAAGCAAAATGGTTATTGACTATTCGTGCGTGAATATGGTATAATTTTAGAAACCACGTGTATACAAAAAAATGAGGTGGATATATAATGAAAAAAACAAAAAAATCTAAAATTAATATACCAAAATTCAAATTGCCCAAGTTTAAGCTTCCAAAGATGGATATGTCAAAAATAAACTTTTCTAAGCTTAATGTGGGCGCTCTTAAAATGACAAAAATCGAAGCGCTGATGTGTTTGATTGTTGGTATCATTATCACGTTCAGTATCGCTGTTACCCTTATTATTTCAATTTCCCTCAGCTCGGGTCACAACGATAATACATACACATCAATGTCAAGTATCGGTGTAAACGTACTTAAAGCTGACGTTGCCACAAAGCAGCAGGAACTGGAAAACGTGTTCAAGCTTTGGAACTCGGGTACTCAGATGAGAAACGCCCTCAAGAACGGCTACGTTGGTACATTTGCTGAAATTTATGACGCAGCTGCGCTTGATGAGAATACATTCTGTATGTTTACTGATGCAGAGGGCAATATCGTGTGGAAGAGTGACAACTATAAGCTTGCTACATATGATGTTTCGCTTTCTCTTACCTGTGACCCTAAGGTTGTAGATGAATTTGACGCTTCGCGCCATACCCAGTTCAATCAGTATGGCTTCTATGCTGATGAAAATGTTCCTATCAGTGTTGTATTTACTGCACCTGTTGTTTTCGGCGGAAATATGCTTCTCGGTGTATGCTACCTCGGCTATGACCTGAGTGCTTCTGCTTACCTTGATACAATTAAGGACCAGACAGGCTGTGAGGTTGCTCTCTTCGGCAGCGAATTCATCGGCGGTACAACAATTATGAATGCTGACGAAACAAGACTTACCGATGCTCCTCTTAATGCGGACGTTGCTGAGGTTGTTCTTGCAAAGGAAGAAACCTTCAGCGGTAAGGACAAAATCGGTAAGGTAAACTACTACTCTACATACGAACCTATTATTGATATCCACGGTGACGCTTGTGGTGCGTATTTTGCAGGTATCCCAACAAGCGAAAGTACAGAAGCTTTCAACAGAGTAATTCTTATCTCTGTTATTGCAGCGATTGTAATTATCGTTGCAGCATTTGTTGTTGTTGTAATCTTCGTTAAGAAGGTTATTTCCCGTCCGATTGTTGCTGTAAACGAGCTTGCTGAAAATATGAGCAGAGGTAATCTTAGCCTTCCCGATTCCGATTACAAGTTCCGCAACGATGAAGTGGGTGATTTTGCACGTTCCCTCCAGAATACAAAATACAGCCTTGCAGCTTATATTCAGGATATCTCCGGTGTACTCAATTCAATGGCTGACGGTGACTTTACTGCTAAGCCTGAAATTCGATATGACGGCGACTTTGAGCAGATTGAAAAGTCCTTTGAACAAATTCAGGATAAGCTTTCCGATGTTGTAAGAAACATCAATGAGTCCTCTGAACAGGTGCTTAACGGTGCTGAACAGATGGCTAACGGTTCTCAGATGCTTGCTGAGGGTACTACAACTCAGGCGGGTGCAATCGAAGAACTTACAAGCACAATTACTTCTATTTACGATAAGACTCAGGTTAACGCTCAGCACGCTCTCCACGCAAAGGAACTTTCCGCAGGTGTGGAAGAAAAGGCTATTCTCCAGAACGAGGATATGCAGCGTGTTATGGACGCTATGCGTGATATCGAGGCTAAGTCCTCCGAAATCGGCAATATCATTCAGACTATCGAAGATATTGCGTTCCAGACAA
>JAZSHA010000159.1:0-3276 GCA_045533025.1 Oscillospiraceae bacterium | reverse complement strand
CTCCAGCACCTCTCGCAGTAATAATATTTCCGTCAATCACTGCTGGTTCAGTAAGTACGTCTGCTCCTTCAAGCTGCTGTTCAAATCCTTCATAACATACAGCTTTTTTTCCTTTAAGCAGTCCTTTGTGTCCAAGAATTGACGGTGCAGCACAGATTGCACCTATCAGCTTATTGTTTTCAACGCAGTAGTCAATTGCTTTTTGAACAATGGGAGAATTTTCAAGATTGATTGTACCAGGCATTCCTCCCGGAAGAACAATCATTTCAAGTTCTTCGTTGAGATCAATAAATTTATCTTCGGTATCGGTAACAATATTGATGCCGTGAGCACCCCTTATAATATTATCTCCAACACCTACAGTAATTACTTTTTTTTCACATCTTCTGAGGATATCGATTGGGGCAATGGCTTCGGTTTCTTCGAAGCCGTTTGCAAGAAAAACATAAATCATTTTTTTACCTCCTGTTTATTTGAATGTTATAACGTTCTTTCTGAGCATAATTACGGGATAATAGGAACGCTTGGACCTCCTTAAACCTTCAAGACCCAAGTCCTCTTCCCTGTTTATATAGGTGTAGCCGTTTATTGCTGATTTGGCAAATTCATTATTTATTGCAGTATAAGTGCCCTGAATTTCTGTATTTGCTTTTTCAATGTGAATATCAAAAGTATCCGAATTGATAGGGTCCCCAATTGTAAAAGCTTCTATCTTTCCATCTATGCGTATTATTCCGCCTTTAAGTTCAAGCTCATTGTAAAAATTCATAAATGCATTTATCGCAAACTGTTCTGCTACACTAGACTCATCATCATAGGATTGATTTGAATTATAGCTTTTTACAGCAAATTCAATGCATTCGTCAAAATCTTTTTCCGTCATATCTGAATATTCCCAGTTATTGCGGTAAAAGTTTGACAAATGATTACGTTTTTTATGATATTTTTTTCCCGAAAGTGTTCTCAGTTTTTCTGCATCATAAATATAATCAGATGATGATTCGTCACAGGATACTACATACTGCCCCTCAAAAAGCTCCTCAAAAATGCTTAGATTTTCATCGGTTACCGAGCTTATAATTAAAGGAGAATCAAGTTCTTCGGCATCTTTTTTTAAGGTGAGAAATAAATCCTTGTAGTCACCGCAGCCTGCCGGAAAAGTATATCTCAGGCCATATTTCAATGAACGTGAAATATAAAAATCTTTATACCTGCATACAGTTGTATTGTATAATCTATGCCAAGCAAAATTATTTGCAAAATTATATTCGCATCCTCTGAAATCGGATTTTTTCAGCAATTCATTTATCCATATCCTGTCAGATAACTCTATAACTTTATATTCAAGCATTAATCTATAACCTCATTAATTATTTTCATTAGCTTATCAGTTACTTTCTCAATTGGCAGCAATCCATTTTCATCACAGCAATTAAGTACTTTCCAGCCTAACTTTGCAGCAGCATAAAGTGCAGAGTTGCGGCAGGAATGCAGATAGGAAATGTTTGCTTCATGGATATCCTTTTTACTTTCATCTCCATCATATCGTCCTGACATAAGCTTTTGTGAAATTTCAATAGGAACATCAAGGAAGATAACTAAATCAGGTTTTGGAAGCTCAAGCTTGGAGTATTCATAATCTGAAAGCCAATTAAGGTAATTGTCCCATTCATTTTCTGGAAGCTTGACCATCTGATGTATAGCATTTGATGAAACATATCGGCTGGCAAAAATTAAATCACCTTTTTTGTAATTTTCTTCCCATACCATTTTATAATTTGCATAACGGTCAACTGCATAGAAACTTGAAGCAGCATATGCATTTATGTCAGTTGCATTTTGGGATATTTCACCGTTTAGGTACATTTTTACTAATGCAGAGGATTGATTTTCATAATCGGGAAAACTTATAGGTTTTACAGTATATTTTTCCGATAAAATATTCTTTATAATATCAAACTGTGTAGTCTTTCCGCTGCCGTCAAGACCGTCAATAACTATCAAACTCATATATTATAGCTCCTTAAGCACATATATATTTATTATAACATCAATTAAGTTATTCGTCAATAATAAAAATGCTGTCAACGCATTGCATTGACAGCATAAAGTATGCTTTATATTTAGCTGTTATCATCACAGCAGTCAGTTTTTTCATTGCAGCAGCACTTGTTATTTTCATCACTGTTGGGCTGCGGGAAAAACTGTTCTGTTGGAAATTCAATTCTGTCGAAAACTTCACAAGGAGCTTCGGAAGCTGATGAGCCTGAACAATCCTTGCAAGGAATGCAATAATCATATGCAGGCACAATAAGCGAAACAGGTCTTGAAAGCTGAATGATTGAGAACAACCCGAGAGAAACTGCAAGTACTCTTTCAAACTGCTTACCATCACAAGTTGGTGGCGGACAGCAACAATTTACAGGTGGCGGAGTTGGCATACATTTGCTCATTCCACAAGGTACACAGATGAATTTAGCGTCCAAAGCAATCGGGTCAACAACGTGGATAGTTGCTTTAGGCATACTTGCGGCGCTGTTATTGTTACAGAATCCTCCATCGCAGGTATCAGGAAGTGTTGGAGTAAGGTCCTGGTCACTGGTGAAAACTTTTGCATTGCCTTCACCGCCGTAAAGAATTACACGCTTGTTCCAAAGAGCTGTACCGCAGAGAATTGTTCCTGATTGTGGCTGACAGAAGGTTTTACTGAAAGCCTCTGCTGTAATTTTAAAGCGGTAAGTAATATCGACAGAGTAATAGCCTGACTTGAAAGGAACAGAATCAACCGAAATACAGGTTGCTTCAACTTCAACACAACGGGTTCTTACAATGTTCAGTTCATCTGTAATTGCAGGTGAATCTTCGCTGAGGGTAACAGGAAGCTCATAGATACAATCACGGTCTGAACAGCTGTCGAAAACACGAGGAACTTCAATGCAAACCGCTTCTTTGAAGCAGTTGTTTTTATCGTTCATAAAAATTATCCTCCTATGAAAATATTAAAGTATTGAAACTTCAATACCATAATATTCAATAGGAGGAAAAAAGTTACAATATTAAGTATTTTTGTCAACCTGATGGAATGTTTTGAGGCTACCGATTTTTTCGTTTCTCTCGTCAAGAACCTTTTCAATCTCTGACCATTCAAGTCCCTGATTTGCACAAAGCACCATAATATGATAAAGCAAATCATTGATTTCATTTTTCAGTTCATCATTATCGTTGTTTTTGGCAGCAATAACTGTTTCGGTAGCTTCCTCGCCGATTTTCTTACAA
>JAZSHA010000197.1:0-18467 GCA_045533025.1 Oscillospiraceae bacterium | reverse complement strand
GCTGCCGCAATAACAAGTATTCCTAAAATAAAATCGTAGCCATTTATACTGCAACTTCCCGAATCAAGATATGAATACGGATTTATCAGCAATAATCCTATAAATTCGGCAGCAACCGCCGCTGTCGCAAGAATAATGCTTATTACAACTGAACAAACCTTTGCAAACATCTGATGTGCGTCCATTATGCCACCTCACAAGCTTTTTACCAGTACCACGTTGCTTCAAGCCAGCCGTCAACATATCCGTCAACAATCATGCCATAAGCGGCGAATCCCAGCAGACCGACGGTGATAATTGCGATAGGAATGTAAATCCACTTCTTTGACAGACCCCATTTGCTGTACCAGAAACGGTGCAGCAGCAGATTTGCAACAGCAGGCACAACGATTGACCCGACAAGCAAAGCCACACCTATGAAAAAGTCCGATGCGTAGATATCCAGTTCATCATAACCGCCCCAGTTGAACAACGGAAACGGTGACATAAACAGCAAACCGAAAAGCGTGCCGAAGAAGCCTGCAACTGAAAAAATCAGGTTGATTACTACTGAGCAAATCCTTGCGATTATCGTTTTCTTTTCTGTTTTCATTTCCGTCACCTCAAATGTTTATTTCTTGCCGAACTTCTTTTTCTTTGGAAGCTTGCTTTCAATCTGCACAACCTCATCGAAAAGACAGTGATATTTCGGAGGAATAACCTTGTTCTTGTGTGCCTTGCCGAAGAACCATTTTGTGAACTTGACCTCGTTCTTGATTGCATCAAAAAAGGTGTGCATATGGCTTATCTGACGCACCTCAAAACCGAGAAATTCCTTCATTGTGGCAGGCGGCTCGTGGGTGATAATGTAGTCCGCCTCGTTGCCGTTTTCTTTCAGCACGTTTACGCTAAGCTTCAATTCAGCCGCACTTGGCAATTCCTGCTCGAACCAGGTTTTTGACTCACGTCGGATATCAATTTCTTTGGTCTGACCGCCGCCGAAGGCAAATACCTTGTTTCCCTGCAAATCGAACATACTGCCTCTTTTCATTCGCATAAGACGCCCCGAAATCACGCTGACCTTTCCACCGCAGAATTCCTCCTCGGGGTACTCGTCAAGCAGGTTGTAGTTTTCGTGACAGCCTTCAACAAACAGTGTGTAGAAACGCTTCTTGCCGATTTTTTTCAGTATCCGCTTCTCACGCTTGGAGCCGTCCCATACAAAGCCGAAATCACCGCAGACAATAAGAAAGTCACCCTTTTTCAGCTTCTTTATTTTTTTATCCTTAAAACGGCTGTAATCGCCGTGCATATCGCCTGTAACACAAATCAAAGTCTGTACCGTCCTTTTCAAAATATATTTAATTAATTATAGCATATTTTGTCGTAAAGGTAAAGCGTAATAGCGACATAATTTGTAAGTTTGCAAATTTTGGAATACCGTATAAGTGCGTTATTTTACATAAATGCACACAAACGTTCGTAAATTTTTGTGCAAAAAATCGAACAAAATTTTCGAAAATCTCTTGACAAATCAGAACGAGTGTTCTATAATATAAAACAGAACAAACGTGCAGAACAAATGTACACCAGCGCAGAGAAAAAAAGATGCGCCGAAAGGAATTTTATTATGACAACTTCAAATGCAAGAAAACTTACCGTTGAAAAAAATATTACAATGACAAGACGTGTTGCAAGAAAAAACAATCTTGCTGCTCAGAAGCTTGTGGGCGTATTTATGCTCATTCTTGTGGCGATTGCTTTTATGGTCGGCGGACATTTTGTTGGAGCTGCTGTGCTTCTTCCATTTGCACTTGCAGCAGTATTTTCCAAGGAAAAGGTTCTTGATTTTGGAATTTTTTCAAATAAGGTAAATTACTACAAATAAAGTGTGTCGATTTCTGTTGCATAAAAAATATTTTTGAGGTATAATTGTACTATATGAAAAATATTTTTGACGGTAACTTTCTCAGCAATTTTCCCGACAGCCTGTAGGAAGTAAGGTCAGGAAAGGCACGGAATGAAAAAATATATAACTGTTCTGCTTGCATTGCTTTTATTTGCAGGCTGTGAAAAAATAGAGGACGAGGCTGTGCTTGCGACGCTTCCGCCTGAGTCTATCACACAGATGGAAACTCTTGCTCAGACCGAGAATACAGTTCCCGAAACCGTTGTGCAGCTTACCGAAACTACGGAGCAAGTGCAAACTGAGGCTGCCGAAGAGGTTGGGGGAGATGTAGAAATTTTAGATGTAGAAAGCATTGAACTGACATTTTACGAAATTACGCTTCAAGTGGGACAAAGCAAAATGCCTATTGTTACGATGCACCCCGAAAATGCTGCTGATAAAAGCGAAATATGGACAACAAGCAATGAAGCGGTTGCTGTTGTTGACGGGCTTGGAAATATTACAGCCATTGCTGAGGGAAAATGCGTTGTTACCGTTACATCTGCGCAAAATGCGAGTGTTTCGGCAAGTGTTGCGGTTACGGTTACCGCCGCACCTCAGCTTACATATATTGACGGAATTCTGATAGCTAACAAAACTTATGCTTTACCTCCTGATTATGCACCGGGGGTTAATGCTGAGGCGGAGGAGGCCTTTTACGAAATGCAGTCTGCCGCTGCTGAGCTTGGACTTAATTTATACATTTCTTCTGGATATAGAAGCTATGATTATCAGGCAGGACTTTATCAGCGATACGTTGACCGAAGCGGTAAAGCTGAGGCTGACCGTTATTCTGCACGTCCGGGACATTCTGAGCATCAGACAGGTCTTGCGTTTGACCTTAATACCATCAGTGACGAATTCAAGGATACTGACGAGGGGAAATGGGTTGCGGAGCATTGCTGGGAATACGGATTTATTATTCGCTATCCTGAGGATAAGGAAAGTGTTACAGGGTATATGTATGAGCCGTGGCATATTCGTTATCTCGGCAGGGAAATAGCTGGAGCTGTGTATGAAAGCGGTTTGTGTCTTGAGGAATATCTTGGAATTACATCTGAATATGAAGAATAAAAAGTAAAGCAGCTGTGCAAAAATAGCACAGCTGCTTTTTATTTACATAAAAATTTCCTCGCAGGGGCAACTTGGCGGTTTTGGAGGAATTTCAATACACGGCATCGGACAAGGCGGTGGACAAGGCTTTGGCGGACAGGGTGGAGGACAAGGCACGCAACAGCATTCTGGCTGTTCGCACTCTGTTTCGTATACCATAAATATAAATGTTACACCGCTTGTGTTTCCGCAGCAGCAGCACACGCGTCTGGTTTGCGACCTTGGTGATGAATTCATATCGCCCGTAACCGTTACAGCATATTCCTTATTGCCGTCATCGCAAGGAAGGTCAAAAACCTGTGAGCCGCCAGCTTCTACCTTTCCGAAGGTCTCAAAGCAGCCGTCCCTGCTTCTGATTTCAACGTCAAAAAGCTTCTTTGGAAATGTACAGGGTGCAAAATTATCCTCGATGGATACCGCAAGCCTGCATTTTCCGTTTTCGCATTTATTGAAACAATTGCACATAATATCATTCTTTCCGTATGGCTGGTGTGTTTTACCATACTGCTATACTATATGCAAAACAAAACTTTTTGTTAATCAGGAAGAATTCCTTTTTTGTTTGCTTCGTCAAGGAGCGCAAAAATATAATCGGAAAGCTCCTTTGAGCCCTCTGCAACAAGCTCGTTGCGCTTCTGAACCTGTGGAAGATGAATACCGTGCTCCTTCCAGGAAAGTCCGTCACGGCTGAGATTGAGAAGCAATGGCTGAATTCTGTCCATTACAGCGGCAAATCGTGCCTCGGGAGTCTTTCTTTCCTCAAATTCCTCCCACAGTCCACGGAATTCTTTTTCCTGTTCCTGAGGAAGCAGACCGAAAAGTCTGTCTGCTGCATTTCTTTCACGGTCAGCCTTTGTCTTTGCACCCTCATCATCATAGCAATATGTGTCGCCTGCATCAATTTCTACAATATCGTGCACCAGCACCATTTTCATGGTTTTGAACACGTCAATCGGTTCGTTGGCATACTCCGCAAGAATTGCTGTGAACAAAGCAAGAGAAAAGCTGTGCTCAGCGTCATTTTCCTTTCTTGGATAAGGTGAGGTAACATTACTGCCCTCAGGCATAGGAGGCAGGTCATCAATTCTTGTGTAGGTCTGTCTGTACATATTTTTAAGCTTGTCAGCCTCCATTAAAAATGCAAGCTGTGCTTCAAGTCTGTTCATATCCATAATATTGCTCCTTGTGCATAATTGAAAACAACCGCAGACTTTCGTCTGCGGCGTTTCTTACCATATGAAATTAATATTCAAGCTTCTTGTTGAGGTAATCAACAAGGTCTTCAATCTTAACTCTTTCCTGTTCCATTGTATCTCTGTCACGAACTGTTACGCATCCGTCCTTTTCAAGTGTATCAAAGTCATAAGTGATACAGAAAGGTGTACCGATTTCGTCCTGACGGCGGTAACGCTTACCAATCTGACCAGCTTCGTCGTAATCAACACTGAAGTGCTTGGAGAGCATTGTATAAACTTCCATAGCCTGATCCTTGAGCTTCTTTGTAAGAGGAAGAACAGCAGCCTTGATTGGTGCAAGTGCAGGGTGAAGGTGCATTACTGTACGAACGTCGCCCTCACCGATTTCTTCTTCATCGTAAGCTTCACATACGATTGCGAGGAAGAGTCTTTCTACGCCGAGAGATGGCTCGATAACGTATGGTACATACTTCTCGTTTGTCTCAGGGTCAAAGTACTCAAGGGACTTGCCGCTTGTCTTGATGTGCTGAGTAAGGTCATAGTCTGTTCTGTCAGCAACGCCCCAGAGTTCGCCCCAACCAAATGGGAAGAGATACTCGAAGTCAGTTGTTGCCTTGGAATAGAAGCAGAGCTCCTCAGGGGAGTGGTCACGCAGACGGAGGTGTTCTTCGTCAATGCCAAGTCCGATAAGGAAGTCACGGCAGTAACCTCTCCAGTACTGGAACCATTCAAGGTCAGTGCCTGGCTTACAGAAGAATTCAAGTTCCATCTGCTCGAACTCACGAACACGGAAAATAAAGTTACCAGGAGTGATTTCGTTACGGAAGGACTTACCAACCTGTGCAACACCGAAAGGAACCTTCTTACGGGTTGTTCTCTGGATATTTGCAAAGTTTACGAAGATACCCTGTGCGGTTTCAGGACGAAGATAAAGCTCAGCCTTGGAGTCCTCAGTTACACCCTGGAATGTCTTGAACATAAGGTTGAACTGACGGATAGAAGTAAAGTTCTTCTTACCGCAGTGTGGGCACTTGATATCGTTGTTTTCGATGAAATCGCTCATCTGCTCGTTTGTCCAGCCAGTTGGGTTTGTGCCTGTCTGAGTTTCGATAAGCTGGTCAGCACGGTGACGAGTCTTACACTCACGGCAGTCCATAAGAGGGTCGGAGAAGCCGCCGAGGTGACCGGAAGCAACCCAAGTTTGTGGGTTCATAAGGATTGCGCTGTCAAGACCAACGTTGTATGGGCATTCCTGAACGAACTTCTTGAGCCAAGCGTTCTTGATGTTGTTCTTGAGGAGCACGCCGAGAGGACCGTAGTCCCATGTGTTAGCCAGACCACCGTAAATTTCGGAGCCCGGATAAACATAACCTCTGCCCTTACAAAGGGCTACGATTTTGTCCATAGTTTTTTCTGCCATTTTAAAGACCTCCAATATCTTAATCTTTAATCAAATTTATCCAAATATTTCTGTAGCTGAGTGCAGTTTTCCGCCAGCTCAGCAGCCTCGCCGAAGCCGTTTCTGTAAAGCTCAAGGATAATGCCTCCGCTGTAGCCCTGCTCTTTAAGTGTGGTAAAGAAAGCTTCATTATCGTATTCCCCGAAGCCGAATTTGAGACAGTCACCTGCTTTTCCGCAGTCGGAGAAATGAACGTGCTTAATGTTATTGCCAAGTGCCTTTACCATTTCAATAGGGTCATTTTCAGCACGGTGAGCCTGTTTTAAATCAAGCACGAATGAAGCCTTATCTTTCAGTTCATTTTTCATTTTCACAAGAAAATCAAGGCTCCCGCCTGTGCATCGTGAAACATTTTCCTGCACCACGCAAACGCCGAATCTGTCAGCAGCTTCCTGAAGCTTTATGTATCGTTCAAAATACATCTCGTTCTCACAAAAATTCTGATTTTTGTTGCCGTGCAAGACAAAATATTTTGCACCGAAGTCATTCATATACTCAAAAAAACGTTTGAAGTAATCAAGCATATCCGTAACCCTGCGCTCGTAAGCCGTGAACAGCATCATCGGCTCAATTCCGCAGGTGAACGGGTGCACCGAAGCAACATCGATGCCGTATTCCTTTTGAATAGCAAGCATTTCACACTTATATGGGTCGGAAAGCTCACAATGGGAATTGACGAAAATTTCTGTGGTTTTTACACCTGTTTCTGCAAGTGTGAGAAAAGCTTTTTCCAGTACCATTGGGTACAGACAAGCTGTTGAAACACCCGCTTTCACTGAAAATCACTCCTCAAAATACAATGACAGCAGAACGGAAAAAGCCGTTCTGCCGTATTGCTATTGAATTTTTTAAGCGTGTCTGCGCTTCTTTGCGTACTTGTTCTTTGGCTTGAACTTTTCGGAAAGCATATGCCAGAGAGGACAAATAAAGCAGATGGAAGAATAGGAACCGCAAAGCATACCAATCATCATCGGGAAAGAGAAAGAGAAGATGGAATCTACACCATAAACAGCTGCTACGATTGTTACAACGAGCATTGCCATAATTGTTGTGAGCGAGGTGTTGATGGAACGTGTCAGGGACTGATTAATGCTAAGGTTGATAATCTCTGCACGATTTTTGGTTTTTCTGTAAAGAATTTCGTTTTCACGAACACGGTCATAGATAACGATTGTATCGTTAATTGAGTAACCGAGGATTGTGAGGATAACCGCCATAAAGTTAGCGTCGATAGGCATACCACAGATAACGAATGTACCATAAACGATGATACAGTCATGAACAAGTGCGAGAATACCACAGAAGCCTGCGAGCCAGCCGCCGATATTCTTGAAACGGATAGCGATATAAACTACGAGAACGATAAAGGAAAGGATTACCGCAACAATACACTTCAGGAAGAATTCCTTACCTGAGGAAGGAGAAACGTCAGACGATTCCAAGAGCTCAAGTGCGTTTGCAGAATACTTTTCGGTAAGTGCGTTTGTAAGAGCTATCTGCTTATCTGAGGAAAGCCCCTCGTTTGAGATAAGGGAAAGCTGAATATTGTTTCTGCCTGAGGAGAAGTCTTCACCGACTGTGGATTTAACACCCATGCCGCCAAGTGCGTCAACAGCAGTCTTTTCAAACTCAGCCTGGTCGATTTCGTTGTCGTAAACAAAGGTAAGAATTGTACCGCCCTTGAATTGGATATCAAGGTTTACTCCGAAAATGAATGTGGAGAGGAGTGAAACGGAAATAAGCACCGCGGAAATAATGAAGTAAATCTTCTTGTTTTTGATAAAATCGAAATTAAACTTCACGCTTCGCACCTCCTCCGTAAAGCTTTGGATTCTTGAAAATTTTGAACTTGGAAAGTGAAGAAATCATCATTCTTGAACAGAACACGCCGAAGAACAGGTTCAGCGCAACACCTGTCAGCAATGTGAAGCCGAAGGAGTAGATTGTACCTGCTGTGGACGGACCGAACATGAAGAATGCGAACTTGAGCATCTTGGAGAAGATGCTGTCAGGTGTACCGAAAGCACCCATAAGGATAATAGCAACAAGAATCATTGTTACGTTACCGTCAAGAATAGCAGAGAACGCACGCTTGAAGCCTGAGTCGATAGCACCGTAAAGAGTTTTTCCGTTGTTGAGTTCTTCCTTGATACGTTCAGAAGTAATAACGTTTGCGTCAACGCCCATACCTACTGCAAGAATAATACCTGCAATACCTGGGATTGTAAGGATAGAACCAGCAACAAACTCAAAGTAGCCTGAGATGAATGCCAGAGTACCTGCAACCTGTCCGAAGAGGGAGATTACAGCAACAGCGCCAGGGAGACGATATGTGATAATCATAAATACAGCAATGAAAGCGAAAGCAATTACGCCAGCGAGAACCATTGCTTCGAGAGCGCCTGCGCCAAGGCTTGGGGAAATTGTGGAGAAGCTTGATGTTACAAGCTTGAATGGAAGTGCACCAGAGTTAATCTTGTCAGCCAGCGCCTTAGCTTCTTCGCCGTCAAAGTTACCTGTAATCTGTGCCTTGCCGTCAGTGATAGCAGTCTGTACAGTAGGGTAAGAGAAGCAGGTTTCGTCCATCCAAATGGAGATAACGCCTCTTGTTTCAGCGAGTCTTGATGTAGCTTCACCAAACTTTTTAGCACCTTCATCTGTAAGTTCAAGGCTTACCAGCCAGTTCATTTCGCCGTTATCGCCCTGAGTGTAGGCAGCGTAAGCTTCCTTTACATCAGCGCCCACGAGAATAACGTTCTCAGCTGTAACGCCTGTCCAGTTGCCGAGTTCATCAGTTTCGTAGCCTTCACGGAAAGTAAGCTGAGCAGTTTCACCCAGTTCCTTTACAGCAGCCTCAGGGTCAAAGTTCTTTTCGCTTTCCTTCCAAGGGAAACGAACGATGATACGGTCATTGTTGTAGTCGATGTAGCTTTCGTAGTCGGTGATACCGAGAGTAATCATACGCTGAACGATAACCTCTTTTGCTGCGTCCAGCTGAGCCTCGGTAGCATCAACGTCCTCAGGAGATGTAAACGTTACGTCAACACCGCCCTTGATGTCGATACCGAAACGGATATTGTCGATACCCTTGATGTAAACTGTTTCCATATCGCCGTAATATGTCTTGACACCGAAAAATACAGTAGCCGCAAAAGCGAGTATCAAAGCAAAAACGATAAAGAAAACAGGCTTTTTAATCTTTGCCACGATTAAACCATCCTTTCTCGTTGTTTTTACAAACACAAATTATCGTTTAATTATAACATTTATTTCGACACCTGTCAATAGTTTGAGCTATTTAACAAGCTTAATTTTGTCCATAGCAGCAAAATTTCTGTTGGTGTAATAGATGTCTTCAGTGACTTCACGGACGATTTCCACAAAATCAGGCATTACAACCGCTGTGCTTTCTTCGGGCAGCTCTGCCTCCATTATTCCGTATCCGCTTTCTACAGTGTTTTCAAACACGTCCAGCTCAAATTTCAGCGCTCCTACGGGAATGATGTATCTGCGCTTCTTTATTACATTTAAAATAGTATGCTTCTGAAATTCGATGTACTCCGTTTCGGTAATCTCTCTTTCGTTTTCGATACGGGACATACTGCTTCCTGTACGAGCCTTTTCAGTGTAGATGAACTTGTCATCCCAGCGGCGTATGCGTCCCTGAAAGCCGTTTGCAGGCTCAAGGTAAGCTTGTTCAATGTAATGGGACTCATATTTTTCAAGGCAGTCGGGGATTTTTACCAGCCAGCGTCTTTCAATTTCAAGGAAAAGCAGCTTTCCGCCTCGTTTTGCAATCAGTTCATCGCTGTAGAAATCGTTGCCCGTAATCTCGGCGATAACCTCAAAGCCGAAGGTTTCACCGTTGCTTTCAAGGATTGCGGCGTTTTTTTCGTCCTTGTAAATAGTTATTCTGTATCCATTGTCATCTCCGACGCTTTCGGGATATTTTATCAGAAATTTTCTTTTGTAGTCATTCATAGCGTACTCCTGTTCAGCGGAAAATCGCTTTTATTTTTATCAGCTGTTCGTAAAGCGGCTGTTATAATTTTATCATAATTTTTGGTACATTGCAACTGCTGTATGTGTTTCAGCGGTCTGAAATGTTTTGTGTATAAAAAATTAAAATACACTTGAAATAATATGAAGAATATGGTATATTTAATATGTATATTTATGATTTGACAGGAGTTTTTCAAATGAAAAAAATAATTATTGCTGCTGCAGTTATTATTGCTGTAATAGTAACAGGTATTATTTTAATTCACAGTAAAGAGTCGGATTCCGCTGATGCTATGACGGTTGGACTCATTCTTAACGGAAGTGCTGACGACAGAAGCTGGAGTCAATCTCACTATGAAGGAATGGCTGCTGCTGCGGAAGAGCTGGGCATAAACTTCATATACAGAGAGAATGTTGTTGAATCTGATTTGGAGGTTACAGTTGACGAACTGATTGAGGAAAGCTGTGAAATAATAATCTGCAATTCCTTTGGTTACGGAGAATATCTTGATGAAGTTTCCGAAAAATATCCTGAGGTGTATTTCTATCACGCTTCAGGAATAGAAAACAGCGATAATGTTACGACATATTTCGGACGTATGTATCAGGTAAGATACCTTTGCGGAATTGTAGCTGGCCTTCAGACAGAAACCAACGAAATAGGCTATGTTGCGGCGTTTCCTCTTTCTGAAGTTAACCGCGGAATAAACGCTTTTACACTTGGAGCACGTTCGGTAAATCCTGAGGTAAAGGTTTATGTAAGCTGGACAAATTCATGGGTTGATGATGAGGCTGCCGAACAAGCTTCATTAAAGCTTGTTGAAAATCATAATATAGATATTCTTACAATGCACACCGATTCGGTAAAGCCGCTTGAGGTTGCGGACAGAAACGGCATAATGAGTATCGGTTACAATTTCAGCAACAGCGAAATGTATCCCGATACATATCTTACAGCTGCGGTTTGGAGTTGGGAAAACTTCTACACACCTCAGATAAATGACTGTATTCAGAATAAATTCAATGGTAATGGCTACTGGAACGGAATTGAAACAGGGATAGTTTCTCTTGCGCCACTCAGTGAAAAGGCAAAGCAGGGAATTGCCGAAAAGGTTGAGGAAGAGCTTGAAAAGATGTCAAAAGGCGTGTTTGACGTATTTTACGGACCTGTTTATGACAGCGAGGGAAAAGTTCGTGTAGCTGACGGTGAAAGTATGTCAGATGACATGATGCTGAACAGCTTTGATTGGTATGTTGAGGGAGTAGTTGCTGATGAGTAAAAAAGTGAAACAGACGGTGCTTATTATACTTGCGGTTATTGTTTTCGCAGGTATTGTGATTATGATGCTGCACCTTAATATATCCAAAACCGATACAAAAAAGATAGGATATATCCTCACAGGCAGCATTGATGAGCACGGCTGGAACGGTATGAATTATAAGGGAATTGAGGCTGTAAGCGAGAAATTGGGCACGGAGCTTCTGGTGAAGGAAAATGTTCTTGAAAATACAGGAATGTGTCCAGAGGCGGTTTCTGAGCTTGCGGAGTCAGGCGCTGAGCTGATAATTCTTTCCAGCTTTGGTTATCCAAATGAGGTCAGGGATTTGATTGACAGCTACCCTGATATATCATTTTACGGAATTTCGTCGCAGTATTATTCAGAGAATATGACCTCTTATTTCGGAAGAATGTATCAGGTTCGCTATCTGACGGGAATAATTGCGGGTATGATGACGGAAAGCAATAATATAGGATATGTTGCGGCAATGGCAAACGACGAGGTAAACCGTGGTATCAATGCGTTTACTCTCGGCGTTAAGCGAGTAAATCCTGAGGCGGTTGTAAACGTAAGCTGGACGGACAGCTGGGATGATGAGGGAAGAGCGAGGGAGTCTGCGGAAAAGCTTGTAAATGGCGGAGCAGATGTACTTGCATATCATCAAAATCAGCCTTATGTTATAGAATATGCCGATGAGGCGGGTGTTTACTCAATTGGCTATAATGAAGCGGCAGAGGGATTTTCCGATAAGTATCTTACGGCTGCGGTCTGGAACTGGGAAAAGCTTTATGAGGATATAATAGGTGATTTTCTTCAGGGCAGAGCTAATTCACGTCAGCATCACTGGAGCGGAATTGAGACGGGAGCAGTTGAGCTTTCTCCGATTTCTCCGCTTGTGACGGAGAAAATCCGTGCAGAGGTTGAAAAGGCAAGGAATGAAATCATTTCGGGAAATGATGTTTTTTCGGGAGTGATTTATGATACCGACGGAGTAATGAGATGCGGTGAGGATGAGTTTATAAGTGACGCTGCACTTATGGATAATTTTGATTGGTATGTGGACGGAGTGATAATTTGTGAATAACTCACGGTTTAAAAAATTCAAGCTTACAACAATAGTTGCGGCGTCATATATTATTGTTATCAGCTTTGTGTGCTTCCTGCTTGTTACAAGAATAAATACTGAGGTTGAAAAAAGCGTTATAGGCGATGTTGAGATTCGTGCAGAGCTTGCGGCTGGGACTCTCAGAGATAAGCTTGCGGAAGAGCTGAGTCAGCTTTCGGAAATAGCAGAGATTGTGCAGAGTGAAGATGGCAGCGGTGAGTATATCAGGTATCTGAACGAAACAAGCGATAACGGTACGGTTTACGGCGTGCTAAAAATAAACGGAGAAGCTGCGGAGGGAAAGGCTGTTGATTTTTCCGATTACCCTATAATTCTTGACTCATTCAGAGGCAATGAAGGGGTAGTATGCGGTCCTGCGGAAACAATTATGTTTACGGTTCCCGTTTACAGCGGACAGAACATAAAATATGTTCTTTACAAGCTTTACAGATGTGACGTGTTTACTAAGAATTTCGGCTGTGATTTCGGTACGGAAAACGCTTCACTGGTTGTTATGGACAGTGAAGGAAAAGTAGCGTTGGATTTGAGCCGTTCAGAGTATTTCAGAGAAAGAGACCTGAAGGGCGTTGCTGACAAAATCGCAAAGAAAATAAGCACAGCGGCTTCTGCTGCAACACGTTTTCATGATGAGTCAGGGGATAACTGCTTGTTTGCGGCTGAGCTCGGGTATTCGGATTTTTACCTGCTTGGTGTAGTTCCTTATAACGAGGTAAGCGGAGAAATCAGCCTTGTAAGTACGCTTGTAATATGGACATTCGGTTTGCTGGGAATGTTGTTGGTTATTATAACAATTTATCTTTTCGGCGTTGAACAGAAGGCTAAGGAAAGCGACGAGCTCAGAGAGGCAAAAACTGTTGCGGAAAATGCAAGCAGGGCAAAGAGCGACTTTCTTGCAAATATGTCTCACGAAATCCGTACACCTATAAATGCGGTAATCGGTATGAATGAAATGATACTTCGTGAGAGCGAGGACGGAACGGTTCTTACCTATGCCGAGAATATAAAAAAGGCAAGCCGAAGCCTGCTTTCAATTATAAATGATATTCTTGATTTTTCTAAAATTGAGTCAGGCAAAATGGATATTATCGAACAGCCTTATAGCCTCAGCGAAATGCTGCATAACATTGTAAATATGATTAAGATTAAGGCTGAGAATAAAAATCTTGGCTTTGAGGTTGAAGTGGACGGGAAGCTTCCCGATAAACTTAAGGGCGACGACGTAAGAGTTACTCAGATTATACTCAATCTGCTTAACAATGCGGTTAAATATACTCGTGAAGGTAAGGTTTCACTCAATGTTAACAGCGAAATGGAGCAGGGCAGGCTGCTGCTTAAAATCGCAGTCAAGGATACAGGAATAGGTATCAAGGAAGAGGATTTGCCATCGCTTTTTGAGGATTTCCAAAGACTTGATATGACTCAGAACAGAAATATAGAGGGTACAGGTCTTGGACTTGCCATTACACAGAGACTTGCTGAACTGATGGGCGGCAGAATTGAGGTTTCAAGCGTTTATGGTGAAGGCTCGGTATTTACGGTTTACATTCCGCAGGAAGTGGTTGGAGATGAGGTAATAGGTGATTTTGAGAGCAAGTGTATATCGGGAAAAGACAAGGAAAAATATCATGCAGCATTTACCGCTCCGAATGCTGAAATTCTGATTGTTGACGATAATGAAATGAACCTGCTTGTTGCACGAAGCCTTCTTAAAAAGACGAAAATCAGGATTACAGAGTGTACGGGCGGTGCAAAGGCTTTGGAGCTTATGCAGAGTAAGCGGTTTGATGTGATACTCCTTGACCATATGATGCCTGGAATGGATGGCATAGAAACCTTGCAAAGGTCAAGGTCGCTTGAAAACAATAAATGTGAGGGAGTCCCTGTTATTGCACTGACAGCAAACGTTGTTTCGGGTGTTCGTGAGATGTATCTTGAAGCAGGCTTTACCGATTATATAGGAAAACCTATTGATGGAGAACTGTTTGAGGAAATGCTTGGAAAATATATTCCTCAGGAAAAGCTTATTTTCAGCTCTGATGAAGCAGCCCCATCTGTTGATACTTCTGTTATTAAGGAAGAGACAGCTGATGCTCCGAAAAATTTGATTGACTATAAGCTTGGTAAGAAGTATTGCGGTGACAGCGAGGAGCTGTACCGTGAAATACTTGAAATTTACTGCGAGGAGTACGAAGAAAAAACGGCTTCCTTTGAACGTCTGATAAGTGAGAGTAACTGGAAAAATTACACCGTAAATATTCATGCACTGAAATCAAATTCAATGAATATCGGTGCTTCAGATTTTTCAAAACGATGTCTGGAGCTTGAAAAGGCGGGTAAGGCATATCAGGCAGGGGATGCCCCCGACAGACAGCTTGAATTTATCAGAAGCAATCACCCTGCTGTAATGAAAATGTACAGTGAGGTTGTTGAAGAAGTAAAAAAATATCTTAAATAACAAAAAAGGCTGTGAAGGAACTTAATCCTTCACAGCCTTGAATTTTGTTTAGTTGTTGCCTGCAAGCTCTCTGTACAGACCCATGTAAAGCTCAGCGGAAACATCCCAGCTGTAGTCATTCTTCATAGCTGCAACAGCAAGCTTCTTCCATTCAGCACTGTTATCATAGTATTCCTTAGCACGGCGAACAGCGTCGAGCATATCGTGTGCATTGTAGGTTTTGAATGTGAAGCCGTTGCCGTTTTCACCGCCTGCATCACGGATACTGTCACGGAGACCGCCTGTTTCACGGACAATCGGAATTGTACCGTAACGGAGGGAAATCATCTGTGCAAGGCCGCAAGGCTCGCTCTGAGATGGCATAAGGAACATATCCGCAGAGGAGTAAATTCTTCTTGCAAGGTCAGGCAGGAAGCCGATTGTAGCGCTTACCTTGTCAGGATAACGCCAAGCCATTTCCTTGAAGAAATCCTCGTAAATTTTTTCGCCTGAACCAAGGATAGCAAACTTGCAGCCCATATTTACCATGTCCTCGAAAACGTACTTGATAAGGTCAATACCCTTATGGGATACGAAACGAGTGATGATACCGATAACAGGCTCGTCGCCTTCCTGAAGGTGAAGCTCTTCAAGAAGAGCCTTCTTACACTCAGCCTTGCCCTTGAGGTTCTTTGTAGAGAAATTCTTCACAAGGAGTGGGTCCTTTTCAGGGTCGAATGTGTCAACGTCAATACCATTAAGGAAGCCGCAAAGCTTGTACTGTTTGTTGTTAAGTGCTCTGTCAAGACCGTGGGAGTACCAAGGGTCAAGAATTTCCCATGCATAGCTTGGGGATACAGTTGTAATCTTGTCAGCTGTTTCAAAAGCACCCTTCATAAGGTTTACGCAGCCATCATATTCAAGGAGCTTAGTGTGGTACATAGGAATACCGAGAACCTCGGTGAGTACCTCCATACCATACTTGCCCTGATATTGAATGTTGTGAATTGTGAAAACTGTCTTGATGTTATCGTAGCCGTACTGATACTTGTAGAATACGTTGTAGTAAACAGGAACAAGTGCAGTCTGCCAGTCATTACAGTTGATAACATCGGGCTTCCAGCCGATATACTTCAGCATTTCCATAACAGCTCTGGAGAGGAAAACAAATCTCTCGCAGTCATCATAGAAGCCGTAAAGACCATCTCTGCCAAAGTAGTATTCGTTGTCGAGAAGGTAGTATGTAACGCCGTTAACCTCGCCCTTGAATACGCCGCAGTACTGTTTTCTCCAGCCTACGTCAACAGTAAAGTTTGTGATGAATTCAAGGCCTGCACGAAGCTCAGGCTTGCAGCTTTTGTAAAGAGGGAGAACAACGCGGCAGTCCTGACCTGCTTTATTCAGTGCACGTGGGAGAGAACCAGCAACATCTGCAAGTCCGCCCGATGCAGCGTAAGGAACAGCTTCCGAAGCAGCATATAAAATATTCATATAGCAAAATTTCCTTTCGATAATATTTATACTTTATGGGTACCGCGCATTACACGGTACCCATTGATATTTTAGATAACAGCGCCCTTGCCGATGTACAGAGGATAGTTTGGTGAGCCTGTCAGCATACGCATATCACTGATAGTAACGTTCTTGTCAGTGATAACAGCGTTGATATCGCACTTGCTGCCGATAACTGTATCCTGCATAAGGATAGCATTCTTGACAACAGCACCCTTGCCAATCTTTACGCCGCGGAAAAGTACGCAGTTTTCAACCGTACCTTCGATGATACAGCCGTCACCGATAAGGGAGTTCTTAACACTTGCGCCGATAGCGAACTTAACGGGTGGATTATCACGAACCTTTGTATAAACAGGCTTATTTTCAGGGAACAGCTTATTGCGGTTGTCAAGATTGAGAAGGTCAAGGTTAGCCTTGTAGAAGGTTTCCATTGAAGTAATCTTGCTGAAGTAGCCTGTGTGCTCGTAGCCCATAATCTTGTATTCACGGGTTCTGCCCTGAAGGATAGCCTGTTCAAAGCTGTAAAGGCTCTTGGAAGCAGCCTCGAGAACAATATTCTTGAGGAAGTCCTTGGAAAGAACAAACATATTGAGGGAGATGTTTGCAGCGCCGCTGATGTGTGGAGCAAGAAGAACATCAACGATTCTTCCTTCATCGTTAAGGCTGAAAACAGTAGCGTGCTGAGCCTGTTCAGCGTTGATAACGTCCTTAGCGTAAACGGAAGTGATATCAGCGCCTGTTGCGATGTGCTGGTCAATAACCTTGGAGAAGTCAATGCTTGTAACAACATCACAGTCAGAAAGCACTACATAGTCAGCATTTGAGTAGTTGATGAAATTGAATACGCCGTAGAGAGCTTCAAGTCTGCCTCTGTACATACCGCTCTGAACGTGGCTGAACGGAGGGAGAAGGTGAAGACCGCCGATTTTTCTTGCGAGGTCCCATTCACGGCCGCTGCCGAGGTGGTCAAGAAGTGACTGGTAGTTGGACTTTGTAACAACACCAACTTCGTCAATTCCGCTGTTTACCATATTGGAAAGAGGGAAGTCGATAAGACGGTAGCGTCCGCCGAAAAGCACGGAGCCCATAGTTCTTTCCTTTGTCAAATCAGGAATTGTGCCGTCGTGCATATTTGAGAAAATCAAACCTAAAACATTTCTGTTATTGCTCATAATTCAGTTCCTCCTAACTTAAAACGGTTATATATTTTCCGAAATAATCTGCTTCGGAAGAACCTTTGCATTTTCGGATATTGTAATGTTGTGACCTACAACTGCAATGCCCCAGTCATCTCTGTTTTCAACAGCCTCAGGACGTGTACCAATCTGAGCATTTTCGCCAACAACGCAGTTTTCACCAACGATTGCATACTCAACAACAGCACCGGCCTTGATAACAGAACCAGGCATAATGATGGAATCTGTAACTGTTGCACCCTTTTCAATTGTTACGCCTTCGTAGATTACGGAGAAGTCAACTGTACCGTCAACAACACAGCCGTCTGTAACCATAGAGTTTTCGATAACAGCGTCAGGACCTATGTACTGCGGAGGCATAATTGGGTTCTTGGAATACATTTTCCAGTCAGGGTCATAAAGGTCGATAGGAATGTTCGGATTGAGAAGGTCCATATTAGCTTCCCAAAGGGAATCAAGTGTACCAACGTCCTTCCAGTAGCCTTCAAACATATAAGCAACCATCTTCTCATTAGCCTTGAGCATATTAGGGATAATTGCCTTACCGAAGTCCTTGTCTTCATCAGGATTGTTCTCGTTGTCGATAAGATACTGACGGAGTTCCTTCCAGCTGAAGATGTAGATACCCATTGAAGCGAATGTAGAGCGTGGGTTCTTTGGCTTTTCTTCAAAGTCGATGATGTTGCTGTCATCGTCAGTAATCATAATACCGAAACGGGAAGCTTCCTCAAGGGGAACGTCCTGAACAGCGATTGTAGCAACAGCGCCCTTTTCCTTGTGGAACTGAAGCATTTTGTTGTAGTCCATCTTGTAGATGTGGTCACCTGAAAGCATTACAACGTAATCAGGGTCATATCTGTCGATGAACGGAATGTTCTGGTAGATAGCATTTGCAGTACCCTTATACCATTCAGCGCCAAGAGCTGTCTGATAAGGTGGGAGGCAGTGTGCGCCGCCGTTGAGCTTGTCAAGGTCCCAAGGCTGACCGTTGCCGATGTAGTCGTGAAGTGCGAGAGGCTGATACTGAGTAAGTACGCCGACAGTATCAATACCTGAGTTTACGCACTTGGAAAGAGGGAAGTCGATAATTCTGCACTTACCGCCGTAAGGAACAGCAGGCTTAGCCATATCGTGTGTGAGAGCGTACAGACGGCTTCCCTGACCGCCTGCAAGCAGCATTGCTACGCATTCTTTTTTTGTTTTATACATTCTCATATCC
>JAZSHA010000043.1:0-32217 GCA_045533025.1 Oscillospiraceae bacterium | reverse complement strand
TAATTGTTCCAAAAACGATTGTATATCCAAGTACTACTACAAAGGACACAATCATAGCAAGAGCTTTAGTTGGGAAAGATTTAGGGATAACTGCCTTAAGAACCTCAACAATAATAGCTGTTGCTGCGGCAAGAATTCCTACCAAACCCAATGCTGAGCCGCTGCCCAATGCTGCTAATACTTCCATTTGTCTCACCTCTGTTTATTAAAATCGCCGCCATCCGCTAATTGAATGGCGGCGTAATTACTTAAGCCTTTACAATCTTAATCTGAATTTTATCAAGTGCTTTTCCGTAAAGACCTGCATAGTCCTCAAGTCCCTTAACCCAAGGTAGATACTTATTAGTTCCGAAAAGTGAAACTCTGTACATTACCTGGTAGCCAGGAACACCTGTAAGTTCAAGCTGAATACCGTCAACTGTGTAGCCAGGGTATCCTGCAACACCGTTATTCCAATCAGCCTTATTAAACTGGTCAATCCAGCCAAGCCACTTGCCGCCACTGTAAGTCTTTACATGAACTCTGTATCTGAGCTTACCTTCAGAAGCCTTTGCTCCGAAGCCAGAAACTACACAATTCTCAATACCTGCATAGCCGTTAGTATTTACATCATTGCAATTCTTAATTTCTCCAAGCCAACGACCAGGAATATAAGCACTGTAAGTTACGTCAATTGTCTTCTCTGCTGGTTTAGCAGGCTCAACAGGCTTTACAGGCTCAGTAGGAGTAGGTTTAACATCGTCTTCCTTCTTTTCTGCGTAGTTAACATAACTCCAGTCTTCATCAACGTCTCCGTTAATACCAGAGTATCTACCCTTCCAAGAATACTGCCACATTTCCTTATGACCAGGATAGCCAGTATTGCTAAGAGGTGTGCCGCCATTGCCTACATGAGCAAGCCATACATCATACTTATCTTTTACCTCATTTGTAAAGTAAGTCTGGAATGTGTAATAAGAGGAATAAATACCAACCTTATATCCTGCCGCCTTAAGAGCTTCGCAGAATACTTCTGCAATCTTAGAAACGTTTACTTTACCAGTTGCGAATACTGAATTCTCTTCAATATCATACCAAACAGGGTAGTCAAGCTTTTTACCATTCAAGCATTTAATACAAGCCTGTGCTTCTTTCTTTGCATCATCAACGGTCTTTGCATAGTTGTACCAATAGCCACCGACAGGAATGCCATTTGCTTTACAGCCTGCATAGTTAGCTTCAAATCTTGCGTCCTTCTGTGATACCTCGCGACCATAACCGATACGAAGTATTGCAAAGTCAATTTCTTTTTTTGTCAAAGCCCAGTTAATTGAGCCATTCCAAACACTTACATCAATTCCTTTAAGCTGTGCCATAGTTTCTCGCCTCCAACTCTTCAAGAATTTCTGTATTCTCCTCAATCAGCTTATTAACCTCTTCCTCAGAAATCTTCATTACTTTTGCGATTTCTTCAACGGAGTAGCCATAGTGATGAGCTTTCAAAAGTTCTCTTTTAGTTTCTTCATTCATAACTATCTCCTCCTAAAAAAAATAGAGAGAAATTCTGTTTTCTCTCTATTAAAGTGAAAATAATGTTGTTATGCTCTAATGTTTTATTTGCTGAACTTGTGAGCGTAGTCTTTCATAACTTCTTCAGCTTTCTTTAAGTGAATTGAAAATCCCTTATCCTGCTCTGCCGCCTTGCGGTCTGTGTATGAAACAGTAGGCCAATCCCACCAGAATACTCCAGCAAAGTATGGAGATGGAAGGAATACATCATAGCAAGATTTAATGAAGTTTGCCTGCTCATTCTCGTCCCAAGCAAGGTCTTCTGTGAAGTCCCAAGGATGAGTTGAAGCTTCCTTAACAGAACGACAACCAATTTCCATAAAGACGTATTGCTTATTACGGTCTTTAGCGATTGCGTCAAGACGATAGCGAACTTCCATCCAGTTTTTGTGCATTTCCTCATATGTTCTTGATTCGCCACCGACTGGGTAGTACGCAGAAGTTCCGATATAATCAAGTGTATCAAACCACTCCTGGTCATCTTCGTGGTCATGATTTGTGTTGTAAATGATTTTGCCTTTATAAACACGACGTACTTCATCAATTAAGTAAAGCCAATCGTACTTACGATGTTCTGTTCCAAGCATTTCACAACCGATACAGAACATTTCAACATTAAGTTCCTGAGCAAGTTCTGCGTAGTGGAGAAGGAAATTCTTATAGCTAATGAACCAAGCCTTCCAATAAACGTCCATGTCTTCCATATTAAGGTCGGGGAAACCGATGTGGGCTCTCCACATATGGTCACGACATTCAACAATTGGTTTCAAGCAAACCTTAACTCCACGCTTATGAGCAGATTCGATAAACGCCGCAACGTCTCTATCTGTTGGTGTAGCTAAATGGTCTGCATAGATATTTGTTGAATGGTAAGTATCTTGCCAGTTTACAACAGGAAGACAAACCCAGTTAATGCCGAGGTCAAACATTTTATTCTATGACTCTAACGCGGCAGGAGAACGATACTCTCTACGATTTGCCATATAGCCATAGTTGTAGCCGATAATTTTCTTGCCGGGCTCAATCGGAGGAATGGCGTGAGTGCCGCTCACGAAGAACGGCACACCATCTGTGTATCCGATTGGAGTTCCGGTAGTTGATGGGATTGGATAATATCCACCGCCATCTGAGCCGCCATAAAAATTGGTTGTACTCATACTCCATTCCTCCTTTTATTTAATTAAATTTCTAAACAAAGACTTCCATTTGTTAAGAAATTTTTGTCATTTAAAGCTATTTGTTTAATATTATTACTTTCTGTGGTTTGCGTTCTTATTGCAAAGCAAATGTGAGGAGTATATTCTCCTTCAAAACTACCAAGTAATAAAGGAAGAATTTGTGTTAAAGTAGCTAATCTATTTTCATATTTGTAATATGTAGGTACAGTATTGTCCTCATAAGTCATTGCTGGCATAGCAGAACTTCCTAAATTATAAGTGGCCACTGCATTTTTACCCGTTTGAGTTTTTGTGAAAATAATAGCTTTGGATGAAAATATAATAGTAACACTATAATCTGTTATTATAACATTGGGAGTGGTACCTAAGCTCGTTAAACTCTGGTCAGCTGAAGCTCCTAAAGAATAAAGAAAAATTTTGCTTCCTGAACTTGCTAACGTATTTGGTATACTAATTTTACAAATAACTCTATCTCCCTTTTTAATGTCTAATTCATTAATTATAGGAGAAGACTCCTTATCTACGGTAAGAACAGTACTGTCGAAATAATCAACATCCAGCTCATCAAGAATAGTTTTTAATGAGCTTAACCAAGTATACTAATCAGTTGCATCAATCGCTCTAATTGAATATGCCATTATTCTTCAACCTCCTCTGCATTTCCAGTTTCTCCTTCGGTAGAAATTGTTCCTACTTCCATTTCAGTATTTGCCGCGATAGATTGTACTGTTGGAGTTGGTGGAGCTGGTGGATTTATAATCAAATCTTTAAGAGCTTTAAGCTCTGCAAGTGTGAAGGAAACTTCTCCCTCTGGAGCAGCAATTTTAATTGCTGATTCTCCATCAATATTATCTGTAGTAATTGAAATACCATTAGCAATTCTAATTTCACTATTACCAATGATTTCAACAAGAGGAGCAAGATTCTCTATGTGTTCTATCTTTTTATATTCAAAAACGACAGAAACATTTACAGTATCTTCTTCTCCTTCAGAAACGGAATAAATGTGGTCAAAATGATAAGAAGTATTTATAGATAAATATCCTTCTATCTGTCTTTTTAACCCAGTATAATCTGCACCATTAATTAAGTCATTAATTAATTCCGAGCGGGTTTTTGAAAAATCATAAGTCTCTGTTGGAGTAATAGTAAATGTATTAATTTGTTGAGACTAAATGCCATTTCCACTATTGTCTTTAACTCGTAAATTACCTCTCATGCAGAAATTAGAAAGACCATACATCTGTGTAACAGGACCAGTTTTTGCATAAACAGGGTCTATCCAATCTTGGCATAAATGAGTTCCTGTTTTATAAGTGTAATTCTGGCAAACGTTATCATAAGTCATATCGCTTCTAACGTCATTTGAAACGACAGTTGCAGTTGAGAAATCCCATGTTGACCTTCCGTAAATTAAATCAGTTTTTTCTGCGTTTGTTAAATCTTCATAACTTGTTCCTATTGTATATTCTGTTTCTGAATTACAAGATGCAGAAGCATTTGTTATCTGCGCTTGAATACGATGTGAATATCCCCATGAATATGAGTAAATATTTTGAACAGTTACATCAGAAGCTACTGCATTTTCTCCAAAAAGTCTTTTAACTTCATCTTCAAATTCTTGCCAACCCATTACTGTTGAAGCATTCCAGCTATAAGTATTACTCTTTCCAACAGTAAAGTTATATGAAGTTCCTGACGCCTTTGGCACTGTCGCGCCCTCAACAACAATATGGTATCTATCAGCATAATGCTCTGTGGCAGTTACTGTACCGTTAAGAACAACTCGTCCTTTAGAAGAAAAGTTTGGAGTTAAAAACTCTAAAACTTCTTCCTACTAATCTTCTGTTAAGGTTCTCCAAAATTCATCATATGTAAAACCGTCACAATTTGTAGAAGTAGTTATTTTAATTGCCTCTGCGGCAGATGAATTTGTGTAAGTAGATGCATTCCATCCTATTGTAGATGGACCTCTCATAATTACAGTAGAATCATCTAAAAATTCAAAATGAGAATTTCCTTCTACTTGTGCATAAACCTGATTGCCTTCGAATGTACCTTCAAAAGCATGCCACTGATAAACTATGTCTGTAAAAGCAGGAGTGAAGTTTATTCCACAAACTTCTTCTGGAGAAACTTTGTAAGAAAAGATTCCGTGTGGTTCTATTGCGATAGCTGACTTACATGATTCGGCTGGACCAAATTTAAAATGTGTTATAGTATCCGCAGCTGGGACAATTTCATATACACCTATTGCTCCGGATTCACTACCAAGTTTAATACCAACGTTTCCCGCTGTTGTCCAATCTATTCCAATTCTACTATCAGGAGACATACATCCGATTCTTGCACCAATTGTACCTGTGTCACCGATAATGAAATTAGTTTTTCCTTGTAACATAATAGAAGGCTGTTTTACTCCGGCAAGCATATACGTTAAAGATGATAAACTTGGAGTAGATGTGTTTAATTTAGCACGAGCAAAACGATATTTTCTATCTGTATTAAGAAAACTATCTCCACTATAGAAACCTGCCATATGATTAATTCCAGGATTATAAATCGTAGAATATATTGTCTGATGTTCATAATTAGCATATGAACCTCTATTAGATGCATCATGCCATTCTCCTTGTGCACTAATTATAAGCTATCCCAATGTATCACTTGCACCAGGAGTAATTTCAATAACTGGAGTATACGCAGATGCTTTCGTAACTTTCTCCGTTCTATCATAGTAAAGAGGTGACATTATAAACGTAGAACCTGGGTCAATCTCTACAAAAGTTCTACCTTGCGGACATACGAGTCCATCATTTGCATAGCCACCAGTAATTCTTACGTCTGCATTACCATCCATAAATAGAGAGCTGCCGCCACAAATGTGTACTAAAGAACTTCCTTCAAAGAGCGCCGTTGCACTTTCTTTCATCATGAAATATGGATAAATCAATCCATCTGCATCCATATTTTTTGTAGATGGGAAAAATGGCGATGCAGTAGTATGATAGTAATCATATGCCTATTCTGATAACCAAGGAATATAGCTTCCATATGAAGCGCTTCTTCTCACTCCATTCTAATGATAAGCAACGCCACCATCAATATCAATAATTCCTTTTCCTCTCATAGAAAAAACAGGAGAACCCTTTATCGCATCACCCAGAAACTATATAAGTGGATTCCAAGTCATAGCTAATGTACCACTATGAGAGTTTCCCCAATAATCTTCTGTTGAATTTGTTCCTGTCAATTCAATTTTCATTGCAGGTAATTTAGATTCTAATAGTGAAGCACTGGAGAAATCTCCTATTGAACTTATTTTACTAAATAAGTAACCAGAGTTTGCTTTTGCATTTCCTTGTCCGTCTGCCGCAACAAGCTAATCTAAAGCACCTGGAATGACTGTTTTTCCACTTCCGCCTTCTCCAAGAACAAACTTAGCTCTTTCTCCATTTATAGCCTTAACTCTTTTAACAACGTCGAATTCTCCGACGTCTTTCAAGGCTGCAACAAGGTCAACCAATACATTATCAATTTCTTCCGCAGTTGGGGTCATGTCATAATAGTAATCAGCTTCATCCTGAATGTTTACATTTTCATCCGCCATTCTTATCCCCTCCTAAAATTTTATTTACTCCTTTCGATAAGAACTCTCTCTTTCCGCCGCCGTTCCCTGCATATAAAGCAACTAACTCACCTTTTGAATTTCTTGCTCTTATATTAGGTCCATAGACTTTAACAGGCTCTTCTGTTTTAATAACAGGATTTACGTCTTTTAATGCTTCATTAATTTCCTCAAGCAATTCATCTGATACTTCAATATCATCTATCGTAATACCCGTAGTTGAAATTAATTCTCCCAAATCGGCAAGAATATCAAGTTTTCCCATAAAGGCGGGAGTAAAAGAAGTTTCGTTAATTTCTGACTCTAATTTAATAGGGTCAATTGTTGATTTAATAGAACTCTGTTCCATTCTTCTCCCTCCTATTATAACATATTTTTATACAAAAGTCAAGCCGCTGAGCCACTTAACCCAGCGGCATTATATTAGAATAAATCGTTAAGACCGACTGTTGAAGTGCGTAAATGAATACGATAACCAGTAATAATTTCTCCAAGTGTTTTATGAGTTGTATCAGTCTCATAAACTGCTGTATTTGGAATCTCTGGTGAATCGTAAGGAGCTGTTTCATTTGGTATATCGAGCCCAGTTACGCCGCCTGCTACGATTTGGTCTGGTAGATAAATAAGATTTGGGTTAGATACATTGCTTCGTTGAGATAGTTGTAATGGACGGAAGTAAAAATTCTTACAATTTGCATCCATTGCGAATGCTTCAAGACTAACATCATTAAGTCCAGAGCAAGCTGTTAAATTAAGATAAGATGCTGTTATACCAAAGAAAGCCTTTTCTCCTACCTTTCTGAGCGTTGGTCCTGGTGCAATATAGCCACGACCAAGTCCGTGCTCTGTTCTATAATTGTTATCTTTTAACAATTCCAATTCTTCCGCTTTTGCCATGAAGAGTGATAAATTTCCAGATGCTACAAGACCATTATAGAAAGCATAGTCACTAATTTCTTCTAAGTAATCAGTATAAACAAATGCCTTTGTACCTGCTGTATAAGTAATTGTTAAAGGACCTATATATTTTAAGTATTTAGGGAAATAGAAACCAGTATCAGGATTTGCAACTCCGCCTAAATGTCCAACATTTGTAATTGAGTCTGACATTACAATATGACGTAAATTTGCAATTTCTCCCAATATAACTGTTTCTGAACCAATTGCATTAATGTATGGAGTATTAGTTCCTTCATAAACGTAATAGTTATTATTTCCATATACAGTTCTTGAAGTGAGATTATGTACCCCAGCTCCAAGTGATGAATGGTCATTCATAGTTACTGTAGTTCCATCAGGTTCCCAAATAGCAGTATCAAAATCTGTTAGTAAGAATAAATAAAGCGTTTTGTTAATAAGAATATAATATCCATTCGGGAAATCATATCTCGCCAATTCAGTTTGTCCGCCGAGACTATCTATTAATGCCTATCCATCAGCGTCTAATAATTGACATTTACCAGCTAAATAAACTTTATAACATGGCACCGGTTCATCCTATCCTTCAACATAACAATCATCAATCTAATTAGCAAGCTAAAAAGCTTCTGAAGGATATAATCTTTCCCAATCATCAAGAACTTCATTATTGCCACCCAGTGGTCTGGTATCAACAGTGTCTTTTATTAAATAAACATAATTGCCGCCAGAGTCAGAAGCAAAATAATCAAGTGTTTCCTTTGAATGGTCACGAGTTTGTTCATAAGTATTTGCGTATTCATTTAAAGCATCAAGACTATAGTTGTCCGCAAAAGTTTTATCTGTCTTACAAGCAAGAATACAAAATTCTGCGCCAATACCTGATGGGAATGCACCATACGTAGTTGGATTTACTGGAACAGGTTTCTCTTCTTCAATAAACTCCTTAAAACGAAATTCTACTGAAATCGTCTCTGAACCTACGTATCCATCACTTACAGGTACGGCGGCAGATTGATAACAAACTTTTCTCTGATAAATAACTCTTGAGTTATTGCTCCAAATATTATCGTCATATCTATATTCCTTCTTGTGCTAAAAATAAACTGTAATATTTGTCCATCTATATTTCTCTTCTCCTTCTTCGTGTTCCTCTGGGTCAACAACTTTACGAATTGAAGTCAAAGTGAAGTTAGAAGCAGGAGATGAGGACGGTACATCCATAGTATCGCCCTCATTAACTAATTCTCGTTCAGAAGTATAGTAAGAGCCAGACGCTCCAACAAACTCCTTACCAGTATCAGTAGAAAGAAGAGAAATGAATTCGACTTCAGTAGTGACTTTTGGCTCTCCCACCTTAGCCTATTTAAGTCGGAATAATGTCTGGTCGAAATCAGAACTTCCGCCTAATTTAATTCCCATTTCTCCTCACCTCTTAAAGCTAAATAATCTGTAAATCAGAAAGAATTGCATTATTGCCGCCAGCATCAGAAGGCTATATGTAGCATACATAGTAATTGCCAGGAACAAATGATTCAATTTCTTTCAAATTGAAAACTTTGTTTAAATTATTACCACAAGGAATGTCAACAGAAAGTGTAACATTATTATTTGCAATTTTTGTTTTTGCTTCTGCCAAAGAGGAAGCAGAAACAAATTTCAACTAAGCTGTTGGGTTAATCCACGTACTAACATAATATTTATATTTTACAATAGTATGTTCAGACATTTGAATTGGTTCTATAAATAAAATGCTTCTATTTGGCGTTGAATTATTACCATCATCATACTAAATACCTGCAACATAACCTGTTCCATCAGGGTCAGTATAAACCGCGCCTACTGGATTTGTTGAGAAATTAAACTCGTCTAATACTGACCAAGTAGCAAAATTTCCGTCAGAGCTTACCTCAATTTTATCACTATAAGCACTAACAATTGCCGCCGCAGAAGTCTTTCCAGTACATGATAGCAACGTATCAATTCCGCCATGAGTTCCAGTTACACCGAAAATTGTCACACCATCTTTAATGTTAGCAGAAACAAGATTGCCGTCACCTTTAATAGTAATATTACCATTAAGATAGCCATTACCAGCAACTTCCTGGTCAATTAAAGACGGAATATAAGTTGCACTACTGATTGTTGGCATATTACCAACTAATCTCTGTCCTCTTGCATAGAAAATTTTACCATCTCTTACGTCATTATTCTATGCAGTAGCATCGGCGGTATCAATGGCGCTACCAAGTGCGCCCTATGGTAAGTGTAATATAGCTCCCATTTAAATACCTCCTTAATATCCAATCACTGTTGCAATAATATCTCTATTGCCATAAGTGTCGGTAATCTTTACGCAGGCTGCACCATTTGAATCATAGTATTTTGTAAATGTTGGTGCGCCCTCTGGACCACTTGTAGCGTCAAGGATTTGAGTTGTTCTATCAACTCCATTTGAACGGTCAATCCAGTACTTGAAAATTTTGATAACTGAACCAGGAGTATTTCTGCTGATAACAGTTACATCAACAAGATAATAACTTTCATTACCAAAAACAATATCAACTCTATCAAGTCCAGCTATTGTTATTGGCGCATTACTACCAGACTTTCTTTCAAAATCAACTCCTTCGTCGTCAACAGAAATAATACTTGGATAGAACAACTTATCAGTAAATGTCTGTCCACCTGCCGCAACAATTTCAATACTAACAGAAGTATCTTCTGCTAAAGTAAATTCTTTTGCATTATTAAAAGCAGTAATAATTTCTGTGCCGCCGTTGCTATTTCTTAATCTCATATAGTATGTGCTTGAACCGCCACCTACACAACCTGAGAAAATGTAAGTGCCTGCAGGAAGAACTGTACTACTTGTAATTGTAACTGTTCCGCTGCCGCCTGACTGAGTACCATCTGCTGTAACTGCAACAGAACCGTCAGAACGTTTTGCAGCCGTATAACCAGTTCCTACCGTTACTGTACCAAGAGAAAGTAAATTTCTTGAAATATCAATACCATCAACCTTGGAATCTAAGACAGCAACATCTGCCGCATCAGCCTTACTATTCAATGCCGCAGTAACAATTCTATTTTGAACTGCATTTTCAGAACTCAAACTTAACTAATTATCGATAGGCTGAATCTGTTCAATGCTAAGGTAAGAGCCTTCAATAACAAGCAACATAGGAATATCAATTGTTGGCTTTGAGCCGAAAGCAGTAAAGGTAATCTTACCATCAACAACTGAGTGAACAGTAAGTTTAGACTCAAGCAAAGCATCGAGCTGAGATTCTGTAATACCAAGGGCAGGACCTGCGTCTATAAATGAAGCCGCTGTAATTCCTGCATTACTGTATTCATAATTAAATGAACCAGTCTGGTTTGTAGTCCAGTTTGTCGCAATAAGAGTGAAAGGAATCTGTGTGCTTCTTAATACATCACCAGTATCTCCTTTTGGACCCTGCGGACCTGTTTCACCTTGGATACCTTGTGGACCCTATGGTCCTGTTGCGCCAGTTTCGCCCTAAGGACCTTGCGGACCAGTAGGACCTGTTTCACCCTGTGGACCAGTAGGACCTTGCGGACCAGTAGCTCCAGTTTCACCGGTATCACCCTTTGGACCTGTCGCACCTGTCTCACCTTGTGGACCCTATGGACCTTGCGGACCAGTTAAGTCTAAAAGCTGCTGTGGTGTAAAGTCTGCATAGGTAAATGCGTCACCTTTATCGCCCTTTTGACCTTGTGGACCAGTTTCACCTTGGATACCCTGTGGACCTGTTTCACCAGTATCACCTTTATCTCCCTTTGCACCATTTGTTACAGTGAAGGTTGAAGTTAAACCATTTGTATAGGTGATTGTATATGTATCAACAAGGTTAAGAGTTGCAGTCTTTACAATCTGAGCAATACCAATACCTTGAGTACCCTGTGGACCAGTTTCACCTGTGTCGCCTTTTTGACCTGTTGCACCTGTCTCACCTTGTGGACCTTGAGGACCAGTAGGACCAACCGCATTACCTGCATCAATTGTACTGCCGCTGCTCAAAGTAAGAATAAGGTGTCCATCTGTAATTGCTGCTCCTGTAATAGAAATACCATCAGTACCATTAGTACCATTCTGTCCAGCAGGACCAGTTGGACCAGTTAATGCTGCAAGCTGTTCTGGTGTAAAATCTGCATAAGTAAAAGCGTCACCAGTATCACCTTTATCACCCTTATCTCCTTTGTCACCTTTTGCGCCTGTTGTACCATTGGTAACTTTGAAGGTTGTAGAGCTTCCATCTGTATACTAAATCTCATAAGTATCAGTTGCATTTGGCTGTCCTGCCGCGCCACCAGCTGAGCTTGAAACAAAGGTGATAGAAGAAATTCCGACACCATCTGCTCCATCACGACCAGGTGTTCCACCACCTCCGCCGCCAGAAGGACCAAATGGATTAAATGTACCCATCATTTCCATTTATATCACCTCTTAAATAATGTAATAAATTGCGCCGCTAAAACTATTCTTAAAAGAAAGATAATGAACGTTAGCACCCCTTTCTCCATTGAATGGTGTAATAAAATTGCCGCCAGAAGGAACTTCCATAAGGTCTGAATCTGTCTGTCCATTAAGATAGAATTGCGTACCAGGTGCAGCCTCAAAACCAATGAATCTCAAAGGGGCACTAATCTTAATGCCATCTTTTGCTAAAGACTCCTTGATAAGAGAGACTACATTCTTGTTTGCAGGAATACCAGCCTGCGGTTTGAACATCTTGTAATCCATCAAATCGCCTCCTGCGGAACTTCAGTTCCGACTTCATTAAATATCTCCTTTACTCTACCCATTTCCTCAGAGTTATCAATTAAAATTTTAATTGTCTCTCCCTACATAAAGCGTGAAGATAATATACCTATTAAAGATTTACCATTCACTCTTCTTTCATTTTCTCTATATAAAAAAATGCTTGAATTTATTTCTTTTAATGAGAATACTAAATTCGCCGCATTTCTTTCCAATAAGTTGTCGTTAAGTTTGTATGCACAAGTCATTATCATCAACTCCCTATTATATTATAGCACTCTTTCCCTTCAAAAGTCAAGCAATTAAATGCAATTCTTGACTTTTTAAATTGATTATGATATAATGAAAGTATCAAAGAAAAAGGAGCGTGAACACACGATGTTAAATACTGAAATGTCTGAGCGTATTAAAAAACTCAGAACAATAAATCATTTTAATTTTGTTGGTCCTTTCTTTAATGATAAATAGAAGGACGCAGATTTTTCTATTGGAAGTGCAATCAGAGAAATAATTACAAGATATGATTATGAGATAAAACATAATTATACATTTGTAATTAAGTATGATAAGGATATTTATTCATTTTTGGCTTATCGTATGATTTACAGCGCCGGCTCTGTTTTACAGAGAACTATTGATATTAAAATTCTCGGCGATGTTGACACTCCAGAAGAGAAAGAAATTTTTAAGGATATGCCAGTAATAGGCTATCGTAAAGCACGAAAGCTAAAGAAGGTTGTCTTTGTAACTGGCTATCATCCTATTTATAATGTAATTGACCTAAGCTCTTACTCTAAGACTTTTATTGAAATCTTCAATCCAATTGAAAGATTTATACCTGATTCACTTACAATGGCGCAAGAGTTTTATCTTAAGCCGGAAAGTCAATTATGGAGTCTTTTCCTTGAAACAAGAGAGGACAATTACCTTGATTCAGATTGGGAGGATGTAATTGATAAGACAGTTCCGATTGTCGTTTTTAAACTTGAAGGTAATGAGAACGATTTTCCTGTTTTTAACTTCATTTTGAAATCTTCAAAAGAAGGCAATATTCATATGTATGTTGTTGAAAATAAGGAAGCAGCAAGATTCATTTTTGACAATTTAAGAATTTACCTTGACACTCGCAATGTTCCTTCTGAATTGAATATTATAAATAATGAAGAATATATTGATATGGTAAGTAAATTCGCACTTAATTCAAAAAATGAAATTATAAATGAAATTCATTTCTTTGATAAAAACACATTACCCAAGGAGGAGGACGAAGATGAAAATAGCGATTGTTAATGGACGTGGAGCATCAGGTAAAACTACATTTGAAACAATGGTACAGAAGATTGCTGCGGCAAGAGATAAGAAAGTCAAAGTAATTTCTACTATTACATATGTAAAGGAAGTTGCAAAACTCGTCGGATGGGACGGAGGTAAAACTCCAGAAGATAGACGATTTCTTTCAGACCTTAAGGATGCATTAACTCGATGGAAAGATGTTCCATATCAGAAGGTTAAAAGCTTCATCGATACTTATAAAGAAAGTGATACAGACCTTTTATTTATCGACTGCCGCGAGCCTGAAGAGATTGCAAGATTTGTTAATGACTATGGCGCACTTACAATTCTTGTTCAGCGTGGAGAATTTGAATTACTTGGTAACCACGCTGATGACGAAGTTCTTAATTATCAGTATGATGTAGTTATTGATAATAATAGAGGACTTGACGAGTTAATGCAAGAAGCAACTATTTTTGAAGAGACTTTTGTGGAGGAAGAGCAATGATTGAAGTTATCCAGTATAGTGTAGGAAAAGGTAAAGGTCACGGCTGGGAAGTTGTATTTAAGAGTGACAATAAGCCTTTTAAAAGATATGATAGACTTTGCCTTGGTTTTAAAAATGAAAATGATAGATGGGTTGTTTTTGAAGTTGAAAATAAAACAACTAAAATTAGCGGTATGATTAAGGAGTATATCTATAAAGCAAGTTTTCTTGGTTATAGTCCAGATACTACAATTGAACTTGACAAAGTTGATTTTGAATGGATTACTGATAGAGAAATCATAAGTAATGCGGCAAAAGAAGCTTGCTATACTTGACATTTTTTAAAAATTGTTTTATAATAATAATAGAAAATGAAAAGGAGAAATGCACATGGAAATTATAATTGATGGTTTTGACTTCTGGAATATGACTCCTCAGAAATATTACGCTTTCACTGCCGCATTTAAGGGCGATAAGAAAGCAAAAGCAAAGGAACTTGTAATGTCTAATCGTTATCTCGGTGCTCGTAAAATGGACGGCGCCTGGAACATGATTATTAAGGATATGGACGGTAACTTCCATATGAGAAGCCGCACGGAGTCTGTTAATGGCGGCTATCAGGATAAGGCAGAATGGATTCCTCATATTTGTGACCAGCTTAAAGCTATTCCAAATGGTACTGCTCTTGTAGGAGAAATTTACTTCCCTGATAATGAGGGTAGTCGCAAGATTACTTCTGTATTAAATTGTCTTAAGGATAAATGCCTTGAGAGACAGAAGAAAAATGGATATCTTCATTTTTATATTTTTGACGTGGTTGCATGGGGCGGCAAGTCTCTTATCGATACTCGTTTCGATGAGAGAATCAAGTATATCAATCTTGAAATTCTCAAAGACCTTGCAAATATCGAGCGCGCACAGTATGTAATGGGTGAAGACCTTTGGAATATGTACGGTGAAATTATTGCTGCCGGCGGAGAAGGTATTGTTATTACTCGTGAGGATTGTAAGTATATGTGCGGTAAGCGTACAGCTTGGATGACACTTAAGATGAAGAAAGAACTTGAAGACACAATCGACGCATTCATCGACGGTGATTACAAAACTGCAACTCGTCTTTATACTGGTAAAGAAATCCAGACTTGGACTTTCTGGGAGAACGCAAAGACAGGTGAGAAGTTCAATACTTGTATGTTTGAAGATTACAAAAATGGTGTTCCTGTTGAGCCGGTTACGAAGCCTTACTTCTACCACTGGGCAAGTGCAGTATCTTTCTCTGTAAAAGATAACGGCAAATCTCGCCATATTGCTTGGATTAGCGGTATTACTGATGAACTTAAGAAAGAAATTGTAACAAATCCTAATAAGTGGATTGGTAGGGTTGCAGAGCTTACAGCAATGGAAATCGAGCACATCGACAATGATTACACACTTCGTCACGGCAAAATTGAAAAATGGCGTGATGATAAGAAAGCCGATGATTGCGAGTTCAGTCAGCTCACTAAGTAAAAGATTAGACCATTATCCTTTTAAAACTACATTATATTAGTAGAGGTAGGTTGAATCCTACCTCATTTTTTTACAGTGAGGTGAAAAAGAAATGCACGGCAGTTATGAATTTGAAACAGGGGTTCCATATCCTTATGATTTTGAGGCTCCATGCCAGACTCCGCCATCTATCCCAGTGCCAAGTTAGAGTCACTATCCTACTGATGATGATGGTCCTTGTGATACTCCTAAGTCTGTGCCGCCTTTCAAGCCAGAGCCAATTATCAGACCTGAGTTTGGTCCTACTCCAAACCCACCAGGAACACAGGAACCAGTTGAAATGAAGGTTCCTCGTATGCCATACCCTAAGAAACCAATATTCGCGCCAATTCCTCGCCAGCTACCACCAAAGCATACACAGGTACAGCCTCGCTGTTTTACTTGTCGTCACTTTGAAATGTGTGGCTTTAAGAAAGATTATCTGAAGACAGTAACTTTAATTCAGAATAGTCTTGGCGCACCACAGGCAAGTTATGAGATTACAGATAAGTATCTTATAATTCCAGAGTTTGTTGGATTCCCTCTCGCAGATGAAAGAAAGTATTTCCCTAAAGAGGTTGAGTTCAATAATACAGATAATAAAGGCTGCTTATTCCTTGCAAAGTTCAATGGTATTAACTATGTAAATGTAGTATACCTTGAAGGTCACCACTATATTCTCATTCAGTTGAAGTATAATAAGGAGACAGAACTTTACGAGCTTAAGTCTTGTGAAGAAGCCTTTTATGGTGTCAAGTATGAGCTATCAGATAAGTCTCTTGAAGAAATTCAGCTCGGTCTTATTGAATGGAGAGAGATGATTGTAAATGCTTAGAAACCGCCACCACCACCAAGAAAAGACATTATTAACACTACTCATTTCTCAGCTAATTTAAACTGTGATATGTATGATTGGAATAAGGAAACTCCAGAGGAAGCAATCCGCAGATTGGCAAGACAATTCCCATATGGTATTCCTATTGATGAAGAAGCCAATAAATACTATCATGTTGCTACCTTCCATGTTGAACGAGGAGAAGTTCCGCTATCTCCATACTTCCCACCTAAGCCGCCAAAGCCTAAGAAACCAATTAGAAGATTCGGGGATATGTAATGTCAAAAGGCGAAGAGAAAATTGAAAAACTCTTACGTTCACGTTTTATCTCTTTTTAGAGAGAAGTGAGCTTTCCCGATTTAAAAAGTTTAAAAGGTAATTTGCTTAGGTTTGACTTTGCGGTTTTTAATGGAAGATAGTTAGTATGCTTAATAGAATTTGATGGTGAATAGCACTTCCATCGAGTTCCATATTTTCAAAAAACAATTTCCGAATTTAAACAGACTCAAGAGTGGGATAGGCGTAAAAACGCATACTGTTTAAGAAAGAGGATACCTTTGATAAGAGTACCTTATTGGGATTACGATAATCTCACTTTTGAGTCTTTATTTACAAATCCTGTTTATAGAGTTTGTAATAAATATCACAATGATTTATTAAATCGGAGGTGAGAATGAGTGAACGAAGTAATTATCGCAGCCATTGCCGCCGGCTTAGGTTCTGTTATTACTATAGTCGGAAAGGTTATTGTAGATATTATAAAGGCGAAAAAGGAGCCTGACCAAAGTGATTTGGAACTTAAGGATGAATTGGAGAGAGAAAAGGAGAAAAATGAAGCGGCTATCGAAGCATTTACCAATTTTGGAAAAGAGATAAAGAGTTCTGTTGAGGACTTAAAGAATGATTTAACGCAGAAGATTGAAGACGTGGATAAAAGATTGGACGACATGGATAAAAGAATTGAGGACTATCGTAAGGAGACACGTGAGATAAATAAATCTGCTATTAGACATTCAATAACCGAGATTTATTTTGAGCATTGTGATAGCAAAACATTGGATATGAGAACTAAAGAGGACCTATGCTCACTATATAATGCTTATAGTAGTATAGGAGGTAACTCTTTTGCACATGAGTTATATGAAGAAATGATGACGTGGCAAGTTAAATAATACTTATATGAGGGCAGGCAACTGCCCTCTTTTCTTGACTTTTTATAAAAATTATGATATTCTTATTATAGAATTAAATGAAAGGAGAATTCATATGAGCGATACACTTTTAAAATGTAAACATTGTAAATATGCAAGAAAAGCAGAGAATTCTGAATATGTAGGTTGCGCCGCCGCGGTTCGACAGGAAAAAGTTGACTGGTTCGAATTTTATAGAAGAAGAGAAATAGCAACTGGTTGGGTTAATCTTAACTCCTATCCTGATGGTAACGGAGGCTTTGGAATGATTACCAATGGTATCCCCTGTTTTAAGCCCGAAGATAAATGTCCACATTTTGAACTGAGAGGAGAGTATACGAATGCCTGATTTTAAGATTTACACTGATGGTGCCGCAACAATGAGAAAGGTTAATGGTGAGTATGTCCGTGAAGCTGGTGGTTGGGGATATGCCATTCTCGATGGAAATGACGAAGAGGTAATGACAGCTTACGGCGGCGAAAACATGACTACAAACAATGCAATGGAGCTGACAGCAATTCGTAATGGTCTTCGTAAGTTTCTTTCATTTGGATATACTGGTAAGAAGATTGAAGTTTATTCTGATTCTGCATACTGCATTAACATCTTTACCTCTTGGATAAATGGCTGGAAGGCAAACGGTTGGACCAGAGGTAAGAAGCATGAGCCTATTGAGAATGTTGAGATTATTAAGGAAATCGATACAATTCTTGAAAATATCAAGAGACGTTTTTGTTCTGTTGGGTTTGTAAAGGTGCGCGGTCATGCAGGTGATAAGTGGAATGAGGTATGCGACAAGCTCGCAGTAAGAGGTAAAACGGAAGATGCTTGTCATGGTATTGAGGTTGCATTATTCCCTCTTCCTCAAAACGAAGGGTATAACTTTCTGCCGGAGATATAAAAATAATAAAAATAGATGGTTCGACTCGAATGACGCAAAAATCTTAGAGTCTGACCATTATTTTTTTACTTTATAATTACCATATCTTGACTTTTTTAGTTTAAGGTGGTATAATTATAATAGAATAAATAAAAAGGAGTGAAGGACTATGGAAGTTACACTTTATTCAACTGGCTGTCCTAAGTGTAAGGTATTAAAAAAGAAGCTCGAAGCGGCTAATATTAATTACACGGAAGTGACAGATACGGACAAAGTTTATCAGATTTGCAAAAGTACTGGTTTTGATAGTGTACCGATTATTGCAATTGAAGATGGACACATTCTTGACTTTAACAGAGCAATCGCTTGGGTAAAACAGGTAGGTGATAGCAATGCCTAATATTGGTAGAAAGAATAAGAATTTTACAACACAGTGGAATAAGTTACAGAATGAGTATGGTACAGAACTTGCATACCTTAATGGTTTTGGTGATGACCAGCTTTCTCTCGGTGAATTTATTGATAACTTTGTTGATGAACCTGTCGTTGCAGACAGTTCTATTGACTCAAACAGTAACGTAAGAAGAAAGGATATTGTAACACTTCTTTCAGAAATGCCTAAGCCTCATAGAAAGGTTATGGCTTTTTAGAAGATTTATTATGAAATGTAGAAAGAGTATGGCTTTAAAGCTGCTAATGAATGGCTTCGCCGCGATTGGATGGGAGAAATCTATATGCACGACGGAGATACAGCAACTTTCAAGTCTTATTGTTTTGCATATGATTTAAAGGATTTGGCTGAGAGGGGACTTTATTTCCTCGGTGATACTTTCAATGCTAAGCCACCAAAGCACCTTACAACTTTTGTTGACTTCGTAAAGGAGTTTATTAACTTCGCAAGTAACAGAACTTCAGGCGCAGTAGGTCTTCCTAACCTTATTCCTTATATGTATTATTTCTGGAAAGAGGACCAGAAGAAAGCCTACTTCGGTATTACTGAATGGGACGAATATGCTTATCAGAACATTCAGAGATTTATCTATGCCGTTAACCAGCCATGTGTAAGAGATGGACAACAGTCTGCTTTTACAAATACATCTGTATTTGACAGAGAATATCTTATGGCGCTTTTCGGTGGAGCACAGTTCCCTAACGGAGAAGATATGGTTGACCATATTGATGGTATCATGGATTTCCAGAAACTTTATATGAAAGCAATGAGCGATATTCGTTCAGAGAATATGTTTACTTTCCCTGTTTCTACAATTTCACTTGTAAGAAAGAACGGAGAGTTTCTTGACCCTGAGTTTGCAGAGTGGGCTATTTTCCATAATATTAAGTGGAGTGACTCAAATCTCTTCATTGATGATAATGTTTCAAGTTTGTCTAACTGTTGCCGCCTTAAGAGTGACATTCGTGACCTTGGTTACTTTAACTCTATTGGTGGTACCGCATTAAAGGTTGGTTCTGTTAAGGTTAATACAATCAACTTAGCAAGACTCGCTCTTGATACAAACACAAAGGAAGAGTATCTTGAAGAGCTGAGAGCAAGAACACTTTGCGTTGTTCGTTCACTTCATATCGTTCGTCATATTATTAAGAGAAATGTTGAGAAGGGATTGCTTCCTAATTTCTCATATGGTCTTATTGACTTTGAACACCTTTATAATACAATCGGCTTCATTGGTATTTATGAGACAATGAAGAAGTTCGGTTGTACGTATCAGGACAAACTCGGCAATACTTACTACACACAGGAAGCCGCAGACTTCGGTAAGAAGATTTTCGACACTATGAGAGAAGTTGCTGATAAGTTCCTTGAAGAAGGCGGCTATGACTATAAGATTAACACAGAGCAGATTCCTGGTGAGAACGCTGCCGCCAAGTTAATGAAGAAAGACCAGTTCTTCTATCCTGATGCAGACATTTATGATTTGCCACTTTACGGTAATCAGTTTATGCCACTTGGTATTAAATCAACATTACAGGAAAGAGTTCGTGTTCAGGCTATGTTCGATGGATTCTGCAACGGTGGTTCAATTCTTCACGCAAATATTGATGCACCTTTCAAGAACTATGAAACTGCAAGACAGATGGTTGAGTACATTGCTGACCAGGGCGTAACATACTTTGCATTCAACACAAAGATTCAGGCTTGTGAAGATAACCATGCTTTCTATGGAACTACTTGTCCTATTTGCGGAAAGCCTATTGCAACAGAATATACTCGTGTTGTTGGCTTCTTAACTCCTGTTAAGACCTGGACAAAGGCAAGAAAGGCAGAGTATAAAATGAGAAGATGGGAGAAGATTAAATATGACCCTACTAACACCACAGGAGAGGTAGAGAATTAATAAGTTATGCGAGGAGGCAGCAACTTAGCTGCCTTCTCCTTTAACCCCGCCAGAAAAAATTGAGATAAATGTAAAGTATGAAATATCGCCGCAAGACTTAGAGGTATTGAGAGATATATTCGGTTAGATATATGAAGATACTTTTGGGAAGTATGAGAATCCCAATATGTGGACTTTTGCGGAGTTTAAAAAGGAGAATAGTAATGGAAATAAAGAACTTAATTGATGAAGATTTTGTTCAATATAAAAAGCCATCAATGTTTATCGGTATGCCTCATTGTACTTTTAAATGTGATAAGGAGTGTGGGTGCAATGTTTGTCAAAATTCTGAACTTGCTCTTGCGCCGACAATCGATATGGAATTGATGGAAATTGCAACAAGATTCTATGAAAACCCAATTACAAAGGCTATTGTTTTTGGCGGACTTGAACCATTTGACGATTTTGAAGATATGGAGAGTTTAATAAGGATACTTAACGCACTTTATATAACTTGTTTTGATATAAAAGAAATGCCTGATATCGTTATATATACTGGATATTATCCTGATGAAATTAAGGATAAGATAGAAGAACTTAAATCAGTAGCCGTTGATACAAATATCATAATTAAATTTGGTCGCTTTATTCCAGATAAACCTCATAGATTTGATGATGTACTTGGAGTTGAACTAAGTAGCGATAATCAGTATGCGAAGAGACTGGAGGATTGTTAATGAAAGATTTAATCATTCTTGGAAATGGAATGGCAGGAATGACTGCCGCCCTATACGCAAAGAGAGCGAATCTTGATTTCGATATCATTGGAAAAGACAGTTATGATTTCGGACAGATTGGTAATGCCATTCTTGTTGAGAACTATCCTTGCTCAGAAAGCAAGAGTGGTTTTGATTTGGCAATGTCTCTCCATGACCAGCTTGAAGCCAATGGTGTTGAAATTAAAGAGCATGAGGTAAAGGACATTTTTAAATTTGATGACTACTATCGCATTTACTGTGCAGACGGCGAGTCATTTGAAACAAAAACTATTATCTATGCTTTAGGCGCTGTTCATAGAGAATTGAAAACTATTGACCAAAATGTTCCAGTACATTACTGTGCGCTTTGTGATGGGGCGTTGTATAAAGATAAACGCGTTGCAGTTATCGGTGGAGGAGACGTTGCTTTTACACAGGCAGAATATCTTTCAAAGATTTGCAAAGAAGTACGTATTATAATGTGCGACCACAATGTTACTGCTTCTCCTTCTACTTTTGAAAGAGTTTCAAAAATTCATAATATTTATATAGATTATGATTGTCCCGTAGCAAGAATTACCAAAGATACAAATGGAGTTTTGTGGATTTAGTGTGAAGGAGTAAGAGGACCAATGTTCGCAGAAGGAGTTTTTGTATCAATTGGAATGATTCCTAATACCTCTATCCTCCATTTTGTAAGTCTTACAGAGAATGGCTACATTCCTGCTGATGAAACTGGTGTAACTGATTGCCCAGGTTTCTTCGCCGCCGGAGACGTTAGAACGAAAAAAGTTCGTCAAAGTGTAACTGCGGCTTCGGACGGAGCGAATGCAGTTCAGTCTGTAATAGACTATTTAAAGAGTCACTAATTGTGTGGACCATGTCGGAGATGATGCCTTATGAATAAATGTGATTTTTGTATTTGTAAAACTTGTGCCATTGCGTATTACAATGGTGGAGCGCCAGGATGCGGAGATTGCTGGCTTTGTGAAGGAACACCAAATTAGCATGGAGTAACAACTTGTCATGAGTATTATAACCCAACTCCACGCGAAAGAAAACCAAGTCCATACGATGAAATAAAAGGTGAGAAAGAAAGTCAAGAGTAATTCTTGACTTTTCTTTTATTTTGTGATAAAATAAAGTATAGAAAAATGAAAAGGAGTGGATATAATGGCTGAGAATTATGGCGTAGAAAATATTCAGCATTTGGAAACACGCGAAGCTATTCGTACTCGTATCCAGATGTATCTCGGCTCTGATGATACTGATGGTATTTATCAGGCATTAAAAGAGATTATAAATAACTCTACCGATGAAGCTATCGCAGGTTATGGTAAAGAAATTGATATCAGACTTGACGAAGAGAGTAATACTGTCGAAGTAAGAGACTACGGACGCGGTGTTCCTTTCGGTGTTAAGGACGGTAGAAACTTCCTTGTTGCGATTTATACAGAAAGTCATACTGGTGGTAAGTTCGATAAGAATGCTTATAAGAACAGTTCTGGTCTTAATGGTATTGGTGGTACCGCAGTTTGTATGTCTTCAGTTCATTTTCTTGTAAGAAGTATAAGAGATGGCAAGATTGCTGAAGCTCATTTCCAAGAGGGTAATCTTCAGGATTATAGGGAAATGACATTAGAAGAGTTCGGTAGAGATACTGGTGGAACAGGAACATATATTTGTTTTACCCCTGATAAAGAAGTTTTCAAGAACATGACTGAAGGATTCTCTTATGAAAGAATCTGCGAGGAAATTAAGAACATTGCATATCTTAATAAGGGAATTAAGTTTATTGTTGAAACTACTCAGGGGAGAAAAAAGGAATTTTATTCTGAAAACGGTATTGCTGATTTCATTAAAGATAAGGTAAAGAATCCTCTTATGAATGCTCCTATTATCGCGTCTGCAAAAGACGAGTTCGATGAACTGGAAATTGCATTTATGTGGACTGGCGACCCAACACAGGAATATGTTTTTGTAAATGGTCTTTATTGTCCATTTGGCGGCTCTCCTGTAACTGGTGCAAAGACAAAGATTACTACAAAGATTAAGGCTTTAAGTGGTAAGTCTTTTGACCCTGAACTTATTCGTAAGGGTCTTGTATTTGCAATTAACTGTAAGGTTGCAAATCCTTCTTTCGCAAACCAGACAAAGAGTAAGATTAATAACCCTAATCTTCGTACTCTTGCATCTGAAGCGTTTGATAAAGGATTGTCAGAATTTGCAAATCTTCCTGAGTACGCCGCATTAATTGAGTCTCTTGAAAAGTTCCAGAAAGCTGAAAAAGCTGCTGATGCAATTAGAGAGAAGATTCTTAATGCCGCGAAAGAAGTAAGCGAAATGAGAACCAAGAAGGGTATGATTCTTAGTAAGGTAAGTGATGCCAAGATTCTTGGAGAAAGTTCTCGTCTCCTTATCTGTGAGGGTAAATCTGCAAGCGGCTCTGCTAAGAAAGGTAGAGATAAGGATTATCACGGTATCTTTGAAGCTCGTGGTAAAATCATCAATGGACTAAGCTGTTCAGAGGATAAGTTCCTTGATAATGATGAAATTAAACAGCTCCAGGTTGCAGTTGGCTTTGACTATGGTAAACCTTTCAATCCTAAGAAGGCAAGATATGGTTACATCGATTTCTTCGTTGACCCTGATGTCGATGGTCTTCATATCTTCTTGCTTGGTCTTGTTGCTATTTGGAAAATTTGTCCAGATTTCGTAAGACAGGGAAGAGTAGGTTGGTATCATGCTCCTCTCTTCATCGTAGAGAATAAGGGTAAGCAGACATACTTCTATACTGATGAAGATTACAATGAGAGAGGAAGAAAACTCCCTGGTAATGTAAGACGTGTAAAGGGTCTTGGTTTGCTTGAAAAGAGAGAACTCCGTGAAGCAATTTTCGATTGCCCTGAAGCACACGAAGTCTTCGAATATACTCCTGAAGCTATGGAAGCTCTCGAAGCACTTATGGGTGCAGACGTTGGACCTAAGAAAGAGTTCATTTTCGAGAATATCGACTTCAGTAAGTACGGTGAAATGTAATATTTGACTTTACTGTTAAAATGTGATATAATTTTAATATAAGGAGTGATAAGATGAAAATGAATTTAAAGGACAGAGTTGAACAGAGCTTTGGTACCTACGCCGCAATGGCAATTCAGCATCGTGCTATCTTTGATGTGCGTGACTGTTTAAAGCCATCACAGCGTATGGGTATGTATTCTCAGGTTCTTGATAAAATTACATATAAACACGCTCATAAGAAAACTCACTTGAGTATCGTATCTGCCATGAAACATTTCTATGTTCATGGCGATGCGGCAATGGCAGGTGTTCTTTGTCGTATGGGTAGTCCTATTAGCATGAGATATCCTATCGAGGATACCATTGGTAATATGGGTACTTATGCTCATTTGGACGACTTCGCCGCTCCCCGTTATACTGAAATGAGATTAAGTAAAATGGGAACAAAGATGGTTGAGGGTATTGACAAGGAAAGTATTGATATGTGGTTCGATAACTTCGATAACACAGAACAGTTCCCTGCTGTACTTCCATCTCTTGGATATTACAATATTGTAAATGGTACAACTGGTATTGCTGTAGGTATGGCAAGTAGTATTCCTCAGTTTAATCTTCGTGAGGTTAATGAAGCAATGATTAAATTGCTTTGGAATCCTGACATTGATTTTGATGAAATCTATTGCGCCCCTGACTTCGCTACTGGCGGTACAATTCTTAACGCAGATGAGGTTAAGGAGTCTTTAAGAGTTGGTAGAGGTAAGTCTGCGATTATTCGCGGCTCAATTGAATATGATGATAAGGAAAATGCACTTCAGGTTACAGAAGTACCTTATGGTGTTGCAACCAATCGTATTTTCAATGAGCTGGGTGGACTTTTCAACCCCGACCCTAATAGTAAGTCTTTGAAGAAAATTCCTGCAACAGCATGTGCGGGTATTAAGAGATTCACTGACTCTTCTGAGGAAATTGTTGATATTACCGTTTGGCTTGAAAAGGGAGCAATCCCTGCCAACGTTATGCGTAATCTTTATAAATATACAGCAATTCAGAGCTACTTCCCAATCAATATGACGATGCTTGATAATGGTACTCGTCCAAAAGTATTCGGTTGGAAGGAAGCACTTCAGGCTCATCTTGACCATGAAATTGTTGTAAGAACAAAGATGCACGAATATGATATAAGAAAGATTGATGAAAAACTTCCTATTGTTGAAGCTATTTGTCTTGCATTGGCAAATGTCGATGAAGTTGTAGCTATCATTAGAGGAGCATCTAACACAGCAGATGCAAAGGCAAAGTTAATCGCACGTTTCGGTTATACTGATGCTCAGGCAAAGGCTGTTGTTGATATCAAGCTTGGTCGTTTAGCTACACTTGAAATCCAGTCTTTCGAAGACGAGAAAGAACAGTTAAGAAAAGACAGAGAGTATCACGTTCTTGCTCTTAATGATAAGGATACACTTTACAAGGAAATTGAAAATGACCTGCGTGAAGTAGCAAAGGCATATGGCGATGAAAGAAGAACAAGACTTATGAACCTTGACTATAAGGGCGAAGGTGACGAAACAGAAGTTATTGAAAAGAAAGAGCTTCTTCTTCACTTCACAAATCTTGGTAACATCTATACACAGACTTCTTCTACTCTTACTACAACCCATCGCGGCGGCAAGGGTTCAAAGATAAAAATGCAAGATAATGAGGTCATTACAAAAACCATTGCTGACGACAACTTGGGTTATCTTCTTCTTTTCTCAAACAAGGGAAAAGTTTATAGGAGTGCTATTGCAGATTTACCTGTAGATGCAAAGATAAATACCGTTCAGATGTTTGAGTTCGAGCCAGGCGAAAGAATTACTACTATAACTACAATATCTCGCCGCGAGAGTACTGACTTTATTGTATTCGTTACTAAAAATGGTATGGTAAAGAAGACTGCATTTGACGAGTATAACTTTAAGAAGGGTAAGTCTCTTAAGGCTATCAATCTTAAGGACGACGACGAAGTTATTGCCGTTCATCCAATAAATAAAGAACCTATCGGAATCTTGACTTTTAACGGTAATTTTGTTATAATAGATACAGAAAAGATAAATTCTATTGGTAGAGTTGCCGCAGGTGTTTGTGGTATTAAACTCAATGAAGGCGATAGAGTTATCGATTCTAAGGTCATTAGTGGTAAGTATCTTATGACAGCGACTGCAAATGGACTTGTAAAGAAAGCTGAACTTTCTGAGTTCCCTGAGTGTACTCGTGGTACAAAGGGCAAGAAGATTTCTGGAGTTCGTAAGGACGACAGAGTAGTTAAATTCTTGACTTTATCTCAGGATTGTGATATAATTGTTATATCAACTCGTGGCTTAATTAAGATTAAGTCAGATGAGATTAAGGTTGCTTCAAGAGACGCGACCGGTGTCACTGGAATGAAAATCCCTGAAGGAGCAAAAGTTGTGGATTTAGCGAGAGCTTAATCCTTGACTTTTCTTCAAAAATGTGATATACTTTATATAGAAAGTTAAGGAGGAGATACCAATGACTCTTGAAGAAAAGAGAGCTATTATTTCTCAGAATAAAGACCCGACTGTTGCAGCAATAACTTCTGTTATTGATACTCATTATAATCTTCTTGCCCCAGTTACTACTGACAAGCAGGAACTTATTGAGGATTCTTTCAAAGACAAGAGGTCTCTTAACTTTGCAAGAGGTCTTAAAACCGATGTTCAGAAGTATGAAGATGTTCTTATGAAAGTTAAAAAGAACGAAGAGCTATCCGCTAAGGATATTGCGTACATCGGTATTTGTTATGATTTTTGTGCAAAGAGAGCTGAACAGCAGTTAGTATCTATTGCAAAAGCTAAAGAGCTTTGTATTGATATGGCTGAGAAGTTAAGTTCTAATGTAAACGAATCTGCCGCGGCAGAGAATATGCGTAAATTGATTCAGAAGTATGATTCAAAAACTTGACTTTCAATCAATTATGTGATATACTAATTATAGTAAAAAAATAGCGAGCCTAAGCTATTTTTTATATAAATTAAATTTACTTTAAGGAGTGATGTTAAAATGGCAACTAAGAAGACTGGTGTAATGACAGCAAATTCAAGAAAGGTGTTCGATTACCTCAAGGGAAATGGCGTAGGCGTTAAGTTTACTCATAAGGAAGTAGCAGACGCACTCGGTTTTGAGACAACTGCAGCAGTAGTAGGTTCTGTTACAGGTCTTGTAAACAAGGGTTATGCCGTTCGTGAGAAGGAGAGCCGCACTGTTGACGGTAAGGAGAAGGAAGTTTCTGTATTCTACCTTACTCAGGAAGGCGCAGACTTCGACCCTGATGCTGTTACAGCAGACGCTGAGTAATTTAACGTCGGCGTAAAGAAATTGGCGGAACATTAAGTTCCGCCGATTTCCTAATTCACTTTGTTAAAAATGTTATTTATTGGAGGAATTTATTTATGTTGAATATTAAAGAAGCACAGAGTACTAATGTTGTTGAGATTTCTGGAATTCTTAGCCAGCTTGAAGTTGAGCAGAAGAAGACTGCCGATGGCAAGAACTATGCATCAGCTAAGGCTACAATTAAGGTGGACCAGGAAATCGGCGGAAAGATGGTTGAGAACGAGATTCCTGTTAAGTTCTTCTCTATGGAGATGAAGTCTGACGGCACTGCTGTAAGCAAGATTTATACAGGTATTCTTGAGATGAGAGATAAGTTTACTTCTCTTGCAGCTCTTCCTGATGACGAGAAGGATAAGGCTTCTAAGGTTACTATCACTTCTGGTCAGCTTAAGGAGAACATCTGGGTTGACCCAAGCAGCGGTCAGGTAAGAACAGGTTTTGAAATCGACTCTAACTTCATGAATGCCCCTCGTCAGGGTGCTGAGTTTGAGCCCGGTGCAAGATTTGAGCTCTCTGGCGTTATTATGGATACTACAAGAGAAACAGATGCAAACCAGGAAGAGACTGGTAGACTTAAGGTTAAGGTTGCTGTTGTTGGCTGGACAGGTAAGGACGGCGTAACAAGAGTTGACGTAATCGACCTTATTGCTGCATCTGATAGTGCAGTAAACTTTATCGAGAGCAACTGGGAGAAGGGCGATACTGTTAACATTAACGGTAAGATTAGCTTCAACCAGTCAACTAAGGTATGGTATGAAGAGCAGGGCTTCGGTGAGCCTATTAAGAGAACTAAAACTCAGACTCGTAAGGAGCTCATCATTCTTGGTGGTTCTCCAAGTGGTCTTGAGGAAGAGTACTCTTACGATGCTAACGATATCAAGGCTGGTCTTGCAGCTCGTGCCGCAAGAGTTGAAGAGCAGAAGGAGAAGGGCGGTAAGCCTAAGACTCAGAAGAAGGCTTCCTTTGACGATGTAAACCCTGGTTTCTAATAACCAGGGCAACCATCAATATAAAGGAGGGATTAAATAATGGCAATTGATTTATTGGCACTTGAACCTCAGACAATAAGTAGAAACCTTAAAGGTAAGTACGCAATGTTCTATGGCTTACCTGGTGTTGGTAAGACAAGTCTTGCGGCACAGTTCCCAAAGGTTCTTATTGCAGGATTTGAGATGGGTACTAATGCTCTTAATAACGTATATGTTCAGCCTATTAAAGGTTGGAATGACTGGAAACAGGTTGTTGGACAGCTTATACGCAAGAAAGAGTTGCAGGAAAAGTTTGAGAGTATCGCAATTGATACAGCAGATTCCGCATGGGATTTGTGTGTAAAATACATTTGCGGTCAGGAAGGCGTTGAAAAGCTGGGTGATATTCCTTGGGGTCAGGGTTACGACATGGCTAAGAAGGAATTTCAGTCAACATTCAGAGATTTAACCTACGCAGGTTATGGTCTGATTTTCATTTCGCACTCAACTGAGAAAACTCTTAAGGACGAGAAAGGAGAAGAATATCAGCAGATTGCCCCTGCTTTACCACAGAGACCTTACGATATTGTAAACAAGATGGTTGACGTTATTGGTTACATTCGTGAGATTAAGGATGAAGCGTCCGGCGAAAGAAAGAGATTTATTTTCTTCAGAGGCGACGACAGATTCTTCGCAAAGTCTCGTTTCAAGTATATTGTTCCTCGTGTTGAATTCAGCTACGACAATATCGTAAATGCAATTTTCGACGCTATTGACGAGGAAGTTAAGCATTCTGGCGGCGAAGCTTCAGATGAAATCAATCCTTATGTTGTAAAGACATTTGACGATTTGATGAATGAAGCTAAGGAGCTGTGGGGTGCAGTAGTTCAGAACGAAAAGGCTAAAGAAGCATCTGATATCCTCGAAGAGGAATTTGGAAAACCCACAAGATTTTCTGAAATTTTACCAGAGCAGATTGAAGGTCTTAAGAATGTTCTGATTAAGATTAAAGAAATACTTTAATTCAAGTGGGGAAGATTTATCTTCCCCATTTTTTTATAAGCGAGGTTGAGAAAATTGAACGAAAGCATTAAAATTTTGGACACAAATGTTCTCTTAGACTATCCACAGATTGTTACAAATCCAAAGGAGTATTGGGTTATTCCTATGGCAGTCCTTATGGAGATTGACGGTCTGAAGTATCATAAGAGTCCCGAAGTAGCTCAGAAAGCTCGCAAGGCGGCAGTTTATATTGCCAAGAATATGGCTAACATTGAATGGGATTTAACACAGGATTATTCCAGAGATGTGGACTCTGTACTGTTGGATATTACTCGTAAGAGAAATGCTACACTTGTTACAAATGATGTTGCTCTCAAAGTAAGAGCAGAAGTCGCAGGAATTGATGTTGAAGGCTACAGTTGGAAAGATGATTATTGTGGTATTGTTTACTTGAATGTTGATGATTTGTCATTTGACGAATATAACGAAATTCTTGGTAGACTTATGCAGGACGGTATTTATGAGACTGATGACTATAATTTCAGTATCAATGAGTATCTTATCGTTCCGCCGCCAAAGGAAGATGCTTCACTTGGTGATGTTAGCGTCTTCAAATATGATGGCGCTCGTTTCCACTTAATCAGAGGTAAAGCAATCAGAAATGAATGGCTTGGAGAAATCTTCCCAAGAAATCCTGAGCAGATTTGTCTCGTAGATGCTTTACTTAGTGATGTTCCTATCATTTACGCAGGTGGACATTTTGGAACAGGTAAAACTTTCCTTACTCACAACTATGCAATCGGACAGCTTGAGAAAGAGAAGATTAAGAAAATTATCTATGTTCCTAATAACTCTTACACTCAGAACACTATGGAGCTTGGTGCATTGCCGGGCGACTTAATGGAAAAAATTCTTCCTTCAATTGGACCTCTTGTTGATTTGGTTGGTATTGACCAGATAAATAGATGGATTTCAGAAGATAAGTTGGAGATTGTTCCTGTCGCTTACATCAGAGGACGTAACTTTGATGATGCCATTGTTCTCGTAAGTGAAGCTGAAAACCTTACAGAAGAGCATATTAAGCTGTTACTTGCTCGTTGCGGTAAGAATACAAAAATCTTCTTTGATGGAGATATTCATCAGGCAGATAGTGCAATCTTTAAGGATAGAAACGGTTTGAAGCTGTTACTTAAACTTCACGAAAGTACCGAGTTTGCTCCACTGTTTTCTACTGTTCAGCTTATTACAATCGAAAGAAGTATTGTAGCTGGTGCTGCCGACTTTCTTGATAATATCTAAGGATGGCGGCTTCATGCCGCCGTTCTCATTTTAATTCTTGACTTCTGAATTAAAATGTGGTATAATTATTATAGAGATTAAGAAAAGGGTGATAGCCAATGGGAAAGAAAATTGATGAAGCTATAATTGAACAGATTCCTGTTCTATACGAGGAAGTAAAAAGTAAGGCAGAAGTTGCCAGACGACTCGGTATTAGTGCAGCTTCGGTTAATAAATATCTTACAATTTATAATGGTGCGCCAGTCGAAGTTGTAACCAAGAAAAGGGTTAAAGTCGATGAAGAAATGATTGTAAAGATAAATGAACTCTATAAGAGTTGTAAGAATATGGCGCAAGTCGCAAAAGAACTTGGCATATCTCCGACAACAGTTAAGAATCATCTTAGTGAGGAAAATCTTAAACTTAAGGAAAGAGTGAATGATGACCGTGATGCTTTATGGTTTTATATTCACCGTTTATTTGGTCCCGATACTGATGGAAAGCCAGTAAGTGATTGGAATGTGACTCAGATGATGAAGTTCAATCGAATGGGAATGAATTATAAGTCTCAGCTTTTGACGTTGAAATATTTCTATGAGATTGAAAAGAATCCTGTTCAGGAGAAATATAAGACAATTGGTATTATCCCTTATATTTATGACAAGGCGGCACTGTATTATAAAAGTCAAGAAAGGAAAAGAATCGAGGTTGAGGAAGCTATTGAGAAACAGCTTGAGCAAGACAGAATTGAAATCAAGTATAATCCCAGTGATTATATTGGTACGAAAAAGAAAAAGAAGATGATTGACCTTGACCAGATTGTAGGTGATGCTGAATGATAAAAATTGACCGCCATACGGTAATTCAAATTCTTGGCGGATTGATGAATCGTCCAGATTTTTTAAACGACGTAGATAAGTATAGATTTGAATTAAGTGATTTTCCAACTTCACTTGATAAGTTTATCTTTTCTGCGATTAACAACTTGTATAATAATGGAGATGGAGCAAGTAATATTCGTTCCGTTGATATTATCAATTATTTGAAAGGAAATGCTCTTGCCGCCGAACTGATGGAAAAAGAAAATGGCGAAGTTTATTTGCAGGATTGTGAGACGGCAGGAGAGCCAGCAAATTTTAATTATTACTATAATAAGTTTAAGAAGTTAAATTTCTTAAAGGATTTGCAAAAAGATAGTGGTAGAGATATCAGTG
>JAZSHA010000006.1:0-5764 GCA_045533025.1 Oscillospiraceae bacterium | reverse complement strand
ATTCGAAGGAAATTGTATTGAGAACTTCTTCAAAGTCAACAACTGTTTCATCAAAATCTGAAGCTCCCGCAGTATATGTTACACATACCTGTTTTGTACCAAGTCGGATCGTAGCCATGTCGTTCTGTGAGCCAAGGAGTTGCTGCTTGCTGTTGTCTTCCTAAGACCGCTTGGCCTCCGACTTATTCGAAGGAAATTGTATTGAGAACTTCTTCAAAGTCAACAACTGTTTCATCAAAATCTGAAGCTCCCGCAGTATATGTTATACATACCTGTTTTGTACCGGGATAGAAAAGATAAGCATTAAGCTTCACAGGTGTATCAATAACAGCATCATTTGTGATTACAAATTTCAATGCACGATGTCCATTTACGTTAATTAACTCATAATCGCCACATTTGCATCCTGCTATAGAGTTATACTGCTCCTGTATAGCTGCAGCAATCTGTACAAGTGTTGCATCATCAATTTCAACGCCGAGTTCAGCAACTGTGACATTAAAATTACTGCCGTTTGATGTATGATAGTAGATTGCATCGCCCATATTTTTCATATCTTCGGCAGTAAGGTCAAAGCTCTGCCCCACATCAGTATTTTCAGCAAGCTTTGCAATATGGTCAAGATATTCTGTAATGTCAAGCCACTTTTCGCCGTCAATTTCAAGTGTATAGCCTGTACCCCTGAAAAGCTCAATATCTTCAACTACTTCAGTTTCCTTTTCAGTTGTTGTTTCAGCTTCTGTAGTAGTTTCTGCCTCTGTTTCAGCGGTTGTTTCCTCGGAAACGGAAGCTGTTGTTGTTTCTTCCGCTGTTTCAACGTCCTTGCTTTCGCAAGCTGTAAAAGCTGTGAGGGCAAAAACTGTCATCAATGTGATAAGTATTTTCTTCATTTTGTGTTATTCCTTTTCTGTGCGCTTGCTTTCGGCAAGCTTTATAATAACGGCGTACTCACGTCTGCGCCAACTATTAAAATTTTTATCTGTTACTCTACTTTAAATTATTCGAAAGAAACTGTGTTGAGGACTTCCTCAAAATCAGAACAAACCGCATCAAACATTTGCTCCGAGGACATACAAATAAAGTTATACATAATATCACCGTTCAATATAACATATTGATTATAGAGAACAACCTCGTCAGCAACCAATCCGACAGCAGAAAATCGACCCTTGAAGCAATCATAGCCATTTACGTTTATAACCTCGCCGCCCCAATAATAGCGTTTGCCATCTTCCTCATACAATTTTCTGAACTCACCGTCAAAAATCGACATATCAAAAACTTTCTGTCCATCCATTTCAGTCATTTTTACTTTAAACAACGAAATCATATCAGAAGTATATAGGAAAAGAGCATCATCTTCTGCGTTTTTGTTTTCTGAATCAGACACCCATTTTTCAGAATCAACAACTAATGTATATCCTGTCCCCTTGAAAAATTCTGTATTCTCAGATGATACAGCAGTTGTTTCTTCTGCTGTTTCGACATCTTTGCTTTCACAGGCTGTAAAAGCTGTAATGGCAAGAACTGTCATCAATGTAATGAGTATTTTCTTCACTTTAAGTTATTCCTTCTCTGTAGTTGCGTTATTCTGCATTTTTGCATAGGTGTAAACAGCTGAAGCGGCAATTGCCATTATCATTGCGGCGTGGACAAGATACGAAAGTATGCTTACAATCTCGCTGTAAACACCAAGTCTTTGCAAAGCTTCAACGCCATCAACCCGTGCTACAAGCATAGTCTGAACGGTTGTTACCCATTTTACAGCAATGGGAAGTGCCGCCGTTGTTACCGAAGAAGCAACAAGCGGAACAAGTGTAATCTTACCGCTTTTGTTGAACTTAGCGTCATTGCACATTATCAGATTTGAAATTGTCAGCAGCAGACACGCAACGCAGTAAACCATAGTTGCCCACGAAGTGATTTTTTCGTCTGCTTCTGCTGAACCGAGTCCGCCACCGCCTGTCCAGTACATAATCAAGCTGTTCTGATTGAAGCTTGCAACGAGAGAAACTGCCGCCCAAAGGATAATAAAAATCTGCGAGATAATTGCTGTAATTCGTACGCACTTCGGTGTCATAGCTGTTACCCCTTTCAGTTATGCTGAATTTTTATTACGTATAGAAATTAAAGTAAATTAAGAGTATTTCTGCCAAAGGCAGAAATACTCGGAGCTGAAGCATTCAGCAAATTGCTGAATGCTTCAGTTTTTAGTGGTGAAACAGACGAATACCTGTGAATGCCATTGCGATGTTGTACTTGTTGCAGGTTTCGATTACGTTATCGTCACGGATAGAGCCGCCTGGCTGTGCGATATATTCAACACCTGACTTGTGTGCACGCTCAATATTATCACCAAATGGGAAAAATGCGTCGGAACCGAGACATACATTTGTATTCTTTGCAATCCATTCCTTCTTTTCTTCGCGTGTGAAAACCTCAGGCTTTGTTGTGAATACCTTTTCCCACTCTCCGTCACGGAGAACGTCCTCGTACTCATCGCCGATGTAAACGTCGATAGCGTTATCTCTGTCTGCACGTCTTACGTCGTCCTTGAAAGGAAGCTCCATAACCTTAGGGCACTGTCTGAGCCACCAGTTATCAGCCTTCTGACCAGCAAGACGTGTACAGTGAATTCTGGACTGCTGACCTGCGCCGATACCGATTGCCTGACCGTCCTTAACGTAGCAAACGGAGTTGGACTGTGTATACTTGAGAGTAATGAGGGAGATGATGAGGTCAATCTTCTTATCATCAGGAATGTTCTTGTTATCTGTAACGATGTTAGCGAGAAGCTCATTGTTGATATCGAGCTCGTTTCTGCCCTGCTCGAAGCTTACGCCGTAAACCTGCTTTGTTTCGAGTTCAGCAGGAACGTAGTTCTCGTCAATCTTGATTACGTTGTATGTACCCTTTCTCTTTGACTTGAGAATCTCGAGTGCTTCGTCTGTATAACCAGGAGCGATTACACCGTCAGAAACTTCACGCTGAATCATCTTAGCTGTGCAAGCGTCACAAACGTCGGAAAGTGCGATAAAGTCGCCGTAAGAAGACATTCTGTCAGCGCCTCTTGCTCTTGCGTAAGCGCAAGCGAGAGGAGAAAGCTCTCCGAGATCGTCTACCCAATAAATCTTCTTGAGTGTGTCGGAAAGTGGCTTGCCAACTGCTGCACCTGCTGGAGAAACGTGCTTGAAGGAGGTTGCTGCGCAAAGACCTGTTGCCTTTTTCAGCTCCTTAACAAGCTGCCAGCCGTTGAAAGCGTCGAGAAGATTGATATAACCTGGCTTACCGTTAAGAACCTCGATAGGAAGCTCTGTTCCGTCTGCCATATAAATTCTTGAAGGCTTCTGATTTGGATTGCATCCATATTTAAGCTGCATTTCGTTTGCCATTTTTTATTCCTCCCAAATTAGTTGTTCTTATTAACAATTCTGCTTTCGTACTTGCCTGTTTCGATGTCAATATATCTTGTGAAAAGTGAAACCTTGTTGTCAGCGTTGAGATTTTCCCAAACAAGATTTGTGAATGCATCAATGTCGAGGTCAGGAATTGTAACCTTCTTTGGCTCACCCTCAAAGCTTGGGAGTCTGCCGTTTTCCTCATCGCGTGCGTAAGTGTGAATAAATCTGCCCACGCCGTTTTCAGGATTGCTGTATGCGTAAGTATTTGTGATGCAGCAGTCAGCGTTGCCGTCATCACTCTTGAGGATAGACATAGCATAGTTCATACCGTCATTTTCAAGGCGGATAATACCTGAGATACGTGGTGTGTAGTTAGGCTTGTCATCCTCAAATTCTCTTGTACGGAGGGATTGCTCGAAAGTCATCTGCTTGTCCATAAGCTCGTAGATTGTATCTGTCTGGTCACCGTTTGTAACGATAGTCTTGTTGCCGAGAACACGAACTGGAGCGTAGATGATGAGGTGTGGGTCAGTCATTTTGGAAGGGTCAAAAGCCTGTGTTCTGATACCCTCTCCGTCCTCAACAAATACACGGTTGCGGCTGTTTTCGCTTCTGCCCATAATAAAGTAAGCGATAACTGCCTTCTTACCGTCAGCAGACTTGCCGAGCATAATGCCTCTGCCGTGGTAAGGGAGAGTTGTGAGTTCCTTTTCAAATGCGATTGTATTCATAGTTAAAACCATCCTTTCCGAGGTTAAAATTTACTAATCGTCTTCCGTTTCTGAGCCACCTGTCTTAGACACAAATATTCCAATCAATACCGTAAATACACCCAATCCAAAAATTGTTGTCTTAGGCTTATCAGGGTTGTCAGAACTAATATAAACAGTACACGTATTTCCATTTTTCATTGTAAAAGCATTATGATATGACAATGCTATATTCTCATAAAGTCTGCCGTCATATTCATATGTAATGTAAGCTATCTGTTTTCCGTTCTTTTTTGTAACGTACAGCTCACCTTCACACTTGTCATATGAAACAATATAAAAAATACTCAGAACTATGAGAATTACACCGATAAATGTAAATACTGCTCCACCAAATCTGAATATATTTTTCTTTTTTGTCACTTCCATCACTCGTTTATATAAGCCTTGTCACCGTCAACGGTAATCTTATCCTGACAGAACAGCGAAACTGCCTTGGGGAGAATTTTCCACTCGACATTTTCCATAACTCTGCGCTGGAGGATTTCAGGTGTATCACCGTTAAGCACTGGAACTGTATCCTGAAGAATAATTGGTCCGCCGTCACAAACCTCGGTAACAAAGTGAACTGTTGCACCTGTTACCTTTACGCCCTTTTCAAGTGCTGCTTCATGGACGTGAAGACCGTAGAAGCCCTTGCCGCAGAAAGACGGAATTAGTGCAGGGTGAACGTTAATCATCTTATTTGGATAAGCTCTGCAGAGAGTTTCGTCGAGGATTGTCATAAAGCCTGCATAAACCACAAGGTCAGCCTTTTCCTCGTTGAGAGCATCAAGCATAGCCTTGCTGTATGCATGGACATCGGAGTAATCCTTACGTACAAGGACACGTGTTGCGATGCCGTTCTGCTTTGCACGTTCAAGTGCGTAAGCTTCGGGATTTGAAGCGATTACGCAGGTAATCTTACCGCCGACAATCTCCCCTCTTTTTTCAGCGTCGATAAGCGCCTGGAGATTTGTTCCGCCGCCCGAAACCAGTACAACAATATTTTTCATAGCAGCCTCCTCAAAAAAGTCAAGGCTGCAAAAGATATTTACAGCCTTAAATTTGCTTAGTAAATGATTACGCCCTCGTCGCTTTCAACAAGCTCACCGAGAACATAAGCTTCCTCGCCAGCCGCCTTGAGCGCAGCGATAGCCTTGTCAGCATCTGCCTTGTCAACAACAACGCACATACCAACACCCATATTGAAGGTGTTGAACATATCTCACTCGGGGATGTTGCCTGTCTTTGCAATAAGGTCAAAGATAGGCAGAATCTTAAGAGCTGACTTGTCAATCTTTGCGCCGAAGCCGTCGGGAATGCTTCTGGGAATATTCTCATAGAAGCCGCCACCCGTGATGTGGGAAACAGCCTTGACCGTTACTTCCTCAAAGAGAGCAAGCATGGGCTTTACGTAAATCTTTGTGGGGGTGAGCAGAGTTTCGCCAACGGATTTGCCGCCAAGCTCTGCAACGGGAGTTTTGATATCAGCGTTTTCAACGTCGAACACCTTGCGGACAAGTGAGAAACCGTTTGAATGAACACCGCTTGAAGGAAGAGCAATAATAACGTCACCTTCTGCAATTGATTTTGTATCAACGATTTTGTCCT
>JAZSHA010000058.1:0-3036 GCA_045533025.1 Oscillospiraceae bacterium | reverse complement strand
TAAATCTGACCGATAACTTTTGCAGAGGGCTTGAAGTTGTGCAGTTTATTGGAAATAACCTTATTCACTTTCAAGTGGAAAGCTAAGGCGACAACAAAAGATACAATCTGTCCGATAACCGTCGCATATGCTGCGCCCTTTACTCCCATTTCGGGACAACCCAGCCAGCCGTAAATCATAATCGGGTCGAGTACGATATTTGTCACTGCACCTGAAATCTGTGCAATAGTTGAGCATACGGAATGACCTGCTGCCTGCAATAATTTTTCGTACACGGCAAACATTGACATACCAAAAGAAAATACACAGCATATACGCAGATAATCCGTGCCCATTTCGGTAATTACGGGATTTTTAGTTTGTGAATTAATGTAGAATTCTGCGCCGAAAATTCCGAAAATGAGGAATATGATATAAATCACAGCTCCTAAAAATGCGGCGTTTCCTGCGGCTTTGTCAGCACGCTTACTGTCACCTGCACCAAGACTTTGTGCAACAAGCACATTTGCACCTACACCTGTCCCGATTCCGACTGCAACCATAAGTATCTGTAAAGGGAAAGCAAGTGTAAGGGCATTGAGAGCCTCCTCGCCGCCGCTTGCCATGTTGGACACAAAGGCGCTGTCAACAATGTTGTATACAGCCTGCAATACCATTGAAATTATCATAGGTATTCCCATTGAAAGCATCAGCTTTTTGACAGGCATTTCTGCCATTCTGTTGTTGTTCATAAAAAACTCCTTTTCAACAAAAATAAAAAAGCGCAAATCCAAATAAGCTGGACTTACGCTTTTTGAGCTACTCACTGAAATATATTATAGCATTCTTAATTGAAAATTTCAAAGGCATTTCCTCACAAAACATTTACACAGAAACCGCCTGTTTTTCTACATTTTAACCTCAAAAGGATTAAAAAAGATAATGCGTGCATCATATCTGCACGCATTTTTCTTAGTTAAGATAATCACCCACGGGACTTGCATTATACTGCTTGATAATCTTGATTATAACAGAGCCGTCATCCTGAACTGTTTCTTCGACAATCTTGTACTGTGTTCTGTTCTTTTCAAGAGTTTTCTTGTAATTATCAACTTCTGCAGCAACCTGCTTCTTGTTGAACTCATTTGATATGCTGTCCTTGAGCATAAAATGAATGGTCTGACATATACAAGCTGATTTAATACGTTTCATCTGCTCACCTCCCTCAAGCGGTTACGGATTGCAAAATCATAACGCTGAAAATATAATATGCTGTTTAGCTGTAAAAACTGCACATCATAGTTTTATTTTACTTTTTTTATTTGCTTTTGTCAAAGGACTTTTTTTACAAATAAAATTTATCGTAAGTTAGTAATTTTAATGAGGCAAATGTTTTTGACGGCTGTATAGATGATGAAATATACCTCATGTTGTCGGTTGCAGAAAGTGTCAAAAATGCCGTAAGACAGCGAAAAGAGTAAAAAGCCACCGCTATGCTGCGATTAAACAGCATAGCGATGGTTTGGCGTTTCGGGATAAAATTTGAAAACAAAAAAGCATTTGACCTGCTGCCTGCACTTGCCCTGACAGCTGTTATAAAATGATTGAAAATCAAGTGCAAATATGATACAATAAGGAAAAAGACAGGAGGAAAAATAATTGTTCAAGAGATTTTTAAGCTACTATAAACCGCATAAAAAACTGTTTGTGCTTGATATGCTTGCCTCATTGAGTGTAGCCTTGCTGGGAATTTTATACCCGATTGTAACAAGAACAATGCTCAATGACCTTATACCAAACAGACAGTATCGTATGATTATAATTGCAGGCGTATCATTGTTTGTGCTGTATTTTATCCGTATGCTGCTGAACTATTTTATTCAGTATCAGGGACATATGATGGGTGTAAGAATGCAGGGGCAGATGAGGAGCGAAATGTTCCGTCATCTTGAAAATCTGCCATTCAGCTTTTACGATAACAACGAAACGGGAAAGATTATGTCCCGAATGACAAGCGACCTCAACGATATTGCCGAGCTTGCACATCACGGACCCGAAAACTTTATCATTACAGGCATAACCATTGTTGTATCGTTTCTGTATCTGACAAGTATTGATATATGGCTGACGCTTATTGTTTTTGCCTGCGTGCCTGTGCTTGTTTTTGTGTCCCTTACGCTCCGTAAGAAAATGAGAGAGGCTTTCCGTGAAAGTCAGGCTGCAATCGCACAGATAAACGGCTCTCTCCAGAGCAGTATTGCAGGAATTCGTGTTACAAAAGCCTTTACCAACGAGGAAAGGGAAACGGAGAAATTTGAAGAAGGCAACTCGCAGTTTATGGAGGCAAGACGTGACGCATACAAGGCAATGGGACAGTTCCATTCTGCCACAACAATGATTACAGATGTGTTCAATGTTGTTGTGCTTATTGCAGGCGGTCTGTTTTTATACAGCGGCAGAATAAACTTTGCCGATTACTCTGCATTTATCGTTTCAATCAATCTTTTCCTTGGTCCCGTAAATACCCTTATCCGTTTTATGGAGCAGTTCCAGAACGGTGTCGCAGGCTTTGAGCGTTTTGTTGAGATTATGGAAACAGAGCCTGAAACAAACGGAGAAAAAGCTGTTGCCGTCGCACGTCTTGACGGTGAAATCAAGTTCAATAACGTCAGCAGCAGTTATGCCGAGGGCAAGGAGGTGCTGAAAAATGTCTGCCTTTCTATCGGCAAGGGAAAGACATTTGCACTTGTCGGTCCAAGCGGCGGAGGAAAAACAACGCTGTGTCACCTTATTCCGCATTTTTATAAAATAACGGACGGCGACATTCTTATTGACGGCAAGTCGCTGAAAAATATCACTATCGAATCTTTAAGGCAGAATATCGGTATTGTTCAGCAGGATATTTATCTGTTCAATGCAAGCATCCGTGAAAATATTCTTTACGGCAAGCTTGACGCAACAGACGAAGAAGTTGTTGAAGCGGCTAAAAAAGCCAACATTCACGATTACATAATGTCACTTGAAAACGGCTATGATACCGTAATCGGTGAGCGTGGA
>JAZSHA010000171.1:0-3121 GCA_045533025.1 Oscillospiraceae bacterium | reverse complement strand
CCTTTTCAAGAGCCTTAACCTCGCCAGCCATAGCGTTACACTTGGAAACGAGTTCTGTAACGTTAGGCGCCTTTACAGCCTGTGCAGCGCTTGTGATGGTTGTCTTGTACTCGTCAATGAGAGCGAGAACGCCTGCGCCTGTTACGGCTTCAATACGTCTTACACCTGCTGCTACGGAGTTCTCGGAAAGAATCTTAAACAGCCCGAGCTTGGAGGTATTATCAACGTGTGTACCGCCGCAGAATTCGATTGATACGCCGTCAACATTTACAACACGTACTACGTCGCCGTACTTTTCACCGAACAGAGCCATAGCGCCGAGCTTTCTTGCTTCTTCGATTGGCATTTCTGTCATTGTAACTGTGATTGCGTCGAGGATATTCTTATTGATGATAGCTTCGATTTTCTTCAGCTCGTCAGCTGTTACAGCTTCGAAGTGGGAGAAGTCGAAACGTACTCTTTCGTCGTTTACAAGCTGACCGGCCTGGTGAACATGGTCACCGAGAACTGTTCTGAGTGCAGCCTGGAGGAGGTGTGCAGCGGTATGGTTACGCATTACAGCTGCTCTTGTTTCAGGGTTAACCTTTGCAGTAACGTCTGCACCAGTTGTAAAGCCGCCGCTTGTTACTTCGCAATCGCATACGAACTGGCCGCCTGTAAGCTTCTGTGTATCGAGAACTTCCATAACGTTGCCGTTGCTTTCGATTGTACCCTTATCGCCTACCTGTCCGCCGCTTTCTGCGTAGAAAGGTGTTGTTTCGAGGAGGACTGTTACTCTGTCGCCATCTTCGCACATATCAGCAGCTTCGCCGTTCTTAATCATAGCGAGAAGCTTTGTTTCAGATGTAAGGTCTGTATAACCTACAAACTTTGTTGTATACTGTGTGAGAACGCTTGCTGTAGCGTCGTCCCAGCCGCCGCCGAGCTTTCTGTTTTCACGGGCGGTCTGCTTCTGTATCTTCATACATTCCTGGAACTTTTCTTCATCAACAGAGATACCCTTTTCGCCGCAGATTTCCTTTGTAAGGTCAAGTGGGAAGCCATAAGTATCGTGTAGCTTAAATGCTTCCTCACCGCCGAGAACCATCTCGCCGCCCTTAGCTTCGATATCTGCGATATACTGGTCAAGAATCTGGGAGCCCTTGTCAACTGTCTTTGCGAAAGCTTCTTCTTCCTTCTTGATTACTGTTTTGATGTAGTCACGCTTGCTGTCGAGTTCAGGATAAGCGCAGACATTTTCATTGATAACTGTATCAACAACCTCATAGAGGAATGGCTTGTTTGTACCGAGGATTCTGCCGTGTCTTGCAGCTCTTCTGAGGAGTCTGCGGAGAACGTAGCCGCGTCCCTCGTTGGAAGGCATTACTCCGTCGCCGACCATAAAGGTTGTGCTTCTGATATGGTCTGTAATAACACGGATAGAGATATCTTCCTTAGCATCAGCCTTATATGTTTTGCCTGTAAGCTCAGAAATCTTCTTCATAATGTTCTGAACGGTATCAACTTCAAAGAGGTTATCAACGTCCTGCATTACGCAAGCAAGTCTTTCAAGACCCATACCTGTGTCGATGTTCTTTGTAGCAAGCTGAGTATAGTTGCCGTGACCGTCGTTATCGAACTGTGTGAAAACGTTGTTCCAGATTTCGATAATTCTGTCGCAGTCTGAAGCCTGTTCGAAGTTCTCGAATGGGCCATACTTCTCGCCTCTGTCAAAGTGAATTTCGGAACAAGGACCGCAAGGACCGCTGCCGTGCTCCCAGAAGTTGTCCTTCTTGCCGAGCTTGATAATTCTGTCGCGTGGTACGCCTACTTCTGTTGCCCAAATTTCGCCTGCTTCGTCGTCTTCCTCATAGATTGTAACCCAGAGCCTGTCCTCAGGAATTTCAAGTGTTTTTGTAAGGTACTCCCAAGCCCAAGCGATTGCTTCGTGCTTGAAGTAGTCGCCGAAGGAGAAGTTACCAAGCATTTCAAAATAAGTACCATGACGAGCTGTTTTACCAACGTTTTCGATGTCAGGTGTACGGATACACTTCTGACAAGTTGTTACTCTGTGGCAAGGTGGTTCTTCGATACCCTGAAAATACTTTTTAAGCGGTGTCATACCTGCATTGATAAGCAGGATAGAGTTGTCGCCCTGTGGTACGAGAGGCGCGGAGTCCATTCTGAGGTGTCCTTTGCTCTCGAAGAATTTAAGATAGCTTTCACGCAGGTCGTTAAGTCCTGTCCATTTCATTTTCAAAACTTCCTTTCAAAGGTAAATTACGTATTAGTCCTCGTCCTCTTCATCAGGCATATCCCAGTTGTGGTATACCTTCTGAACGTCATCGTTGTCTTCGAGGTGTTCAAGGAGGAGATTCATCTTCTTTATGGAGTCCTCGTCTGTAAGCTCTGTATATGTTGCAGGAATCATTTCGATATCAGCGGAAACGAGCTTGTAGCCCTTATCTGTGAGGGCATCTCTTACTGCTGCAAAATCGGCAGGTTCTGTTTCGATTTCAATCATATTGTCTTCCATTGTGAAGTCGGAAGCACCTGCATCGAACACGTCTTCCATAACTGTATCTTCGTCCTTGCCGTCAGCTTCAGCAACGATGATACCCTTGCTGGAGAACATAAAGGATACACAGCCTGTTGTACCGAGGTTACCGCCGAACTTATCGAAATAGTGACGAACATCGCCTGCTGTACGGTTCTTGTTATCTGTAAGTGTTTCTACGATTACAGCAACGCCGTTAGGACCGTAGCCCTCGTAAACGTTAGCTTCATAGTTTGTCTTGTCAGCACCACCTGCTGCCTTCTTGATTACACGGTCGATGTTATCGTTAGGAACGTTGTTTGCCTTAGCCTTTGCGATAAGGTCACGGAGCTTTGCGTTATTGTTGGGGTCAGCGCCGCCTTCCTTTACGCAAACGGTAATTTCACGTCCGATTTTGGTAAAAATCTTAGCTTTTGCGCCGTCTGTAGCTTCCTTTTTTCTCTTGATATTGTTCCATTTGGAATGTCCTGACATAATAAAAACTCTCCTTCAAATTATATAAAAAATTTATTTTACTTTATAAACATTCTGCGGTATGCCGCAGAATTTGTTTCTATTGGTGAGCCGTGTCCGAAGAAAATTCTT
>JAZSHA010000023.1:0-12634 GCA_045533025.1 Oscillospiraceae bacterium | reverse complement strand
ACGCTTAACCTGAATGTCAAATGCCCAGTCAGGATTAAGCTCAACGCCTTCGTGCTTCTTGATATATTCGCAAAGCTGAACCTTCTTTTCACGCTTGATGTCCATAAAACGCTTGATTGTTGCACCGTCATCAACAAACTTTTTCAGCTCAGCAAGCTTGTCAAGTTCAGTCTGCCAGCCGTCACCGATTTTTTCAGTGATAAGTGAGGAAAGTTCAGGGTTACAAAGGCCAATCCAGCGGCGTGGAGTAATACCGTTAGTCTTGTTCTGGAAACGCTCAGGATAGATTTCGTACCAATCCTTGAGCACGTCATTCTTGAGAATATCAGTGTGAAGCTGAGCAACACCATTGATGTATGTGGAAGCGAAGATAGCCATTCTTGCCATGTGAATTCTGTCACCGTCAAAAATGCGCTTTGCTTCAATCTGTGCATCAGTCTGACCGATGGAGCGGAGGTGCTTTTCAAGGTGCTTGTCAATCATAAGCACGATTTCGTAGATTGTAGGAACAACGCTCTTGAACAGGTCAGCGCCCCACTTTTCAAGTGCCTCACCGAGAACAGTGTGGTTTGTGTAGTTGCAGGTCTTCTGCACGATTGCAAATGCTTCTGTAAAGGACATACCTTCCTTGAACATGAAAATTCTGATAAGCTCAGGGATAGCAATTGTAGGATGAGTATCGTTGAGCTGGATAGCATACATATCAGCAAACTTGGAGAAGTCATCGCCGTGTGCCTTCTTGTAGCGGCGGATAATATCCTGAATTGAAGCAGATACGAAGAAATACTGCTGCTTCAGACGAAGGCGCAGACCCTTTTCAGTGTTATCGTTAGGGTAGAGAACATTGGAAATAGCGTCAGCAAGGATTGTGCTTTCGCTTGCGCCAAGGTAGTCCTGATTGTCGAACTTGCCGAAATCAAAGCCCTTAAGAGACTCACTCTGCCACAGACGGAGAGTATTGATGGACTTCTTGTTGTAGCCGATAATCGGAATATCGTAAGGTACAGCCATTACTGACTGGTCAGCAAAATCAACTCTTACAGCGTCATTTTCAGCACGCACGCTCCAAGCATCACCGTAATCAAGCCAAGCGTCAGCACTTTCCTGCTGGAAGCCGTTGCCGATGGACTGCTTGAAAAGACCGTACTTGTAGCGGATACCGTAACCGTTGAGGGGAATATCGTGGGAAGCAGCGGAGTCAAGGAAGCAAGCCGCAAGTCTGCCAAGACCGCCGTTACCGAGAGCAGCGTCCTCAATTTCTTCGAGACAGTTGATGTCAACGCCCTGCTCAGCAAGGATTTCCTTAGCTTCTGTAAGGAGACCAGCGCAGTAAAGGTTGTTGAATACCGCACGTCCCATAAGGAATTCAGCGGAGAGATAGTAAGCACGTCGCTTGGAGTTGTGGCGCTCCTCGGAAGCGTCCCAGTCAGGGATAATTTCACTCATTACCGCACGGGAGAGTGCGTTGTGAAGCTGCTTCGGAGTAGCATTCTTAATGTCAACACGTCCGTCAATGCGGAGGTTTTCGTTTATTTTTGCGAGAAACTGTTCTTTGTTCATTATAAAACTCGTCCTTTCCTGATTTTAAGCCATAAGGCAATAAACCACACTTATTGTAACATATTTTTTTATTTCTTGCAACTATTTTGTGCAACATTTACGCAGAATAAACATTTTGACATAATCATAATTTTATAAAAAAACAAAACGGCACTCGAAGGTGCCGTTCAATTATTTTGTATTCATAAGTGTAAGGATAATTTTCTGACGTGTAACAATTCCGATAAAATATCCCCTGTCATCTGTAACAGGAATAAAGCTCTGCTGAACCGCGCGCTGGAGAAGCTCCTCCATTGTAATGTAGATATTTGCCGAGGGGTTGAATTCGGGACGGATAATATCCGCAATCAGCTTACTTTCAGCCTCTTCCCGATTTTCACTGTCCAGCAAATTCCACAGAAAATCGCCCTCGCTGACCGTGCCCACATAACGTCCGTCCTTGCTGAGCACAGGAATAGCAGTGTAGCCGTGAATTTTCATATCCTCAAGTCCCTTTCTTACCGTGCAGGTCTCGTAAAGATATGCCGCGTTATCCTTTGGTATAAGCAATGAAATTATGTTCATAGCAATGCTCCTTAAATGTTTGTTGTAAATATTATACCATATATAAAGTGAAAAGAAAAGGGGAATACAGTGTATTCCCCGAAATATTTTTTATAGCTGTAATTACCAGCCCTCGGTAATACGCTTGCATAACGTCTTACCGATATTTGAAAGTGATTGCTGTTCCGAACAAGCGCCCAGCTTATACGCCTCCATCGGCATACCGTAAACAACGCAGCTTTCTTTGTCCTGCCCGATTGTATACGCACCCTTTTTGTGCATTTTCAGCAGCCCCTTTGCCCCGTCAGCACCCATACCTGTCATAATAGCACCGATAGCCTTTTTACCTGCTGTCTCTGCAACGCTTGTGAACATAACATCAACCGAAGGACAGTGCCCCGAAACCTTTTCGCCCTGATAGCATTTTACATAGTAGCCCTGAGCGTCCTTTTTCAGCTCCATATGGTAAGCCCCTGCCGCAATAAGGCAAAGCCCTTGACGTAGCCTGTCGCCGTTTTCGGCTTCTTTAACAGTCATAGCGCAGCATTTGTCCAGCCTTTCGCTGTACATTTTCGTGAACACAGGAGGCATATGCTGAACAACCAGCACAGGAGGCATAGTTTCGGGAAATGACTTTATTACACATTCCAGTGCATCTGTGCCGCCCGTTGAAGCGCCCAGTGCTACAACAATCCCCTCATTTGCGGCTCTTGAAAGTCCTGCAATTTCGCTTTGTGACGGAAGATTTGGAGCAATCTTTCCTGTTTTTACAGCAGGCTCCAGCGGTACAACTCCGTCAATCTTTTCAATTGTATTTGCAGCTTTTTTCGGAGCAGCCTGTACAGGTCGGCTTGCTGCAAGAATAATCTTAGTTCCGAGAATTGTGGAGAATGTCTTGAATTCGGCAGGAGAACGAGGCTTTCTGATAAAGTCGGTTGCACCTGCTTCAAGAACGGATTCTTCGCTTACTGTGCCCGAAATCATAATACATGGCAGAGGATACTGCTCCATAAGCTGACGGAGAAAATCCCTGCCGTCCATCTTCGGCATAACAACGTCCATAACCAGCACATCGGGTTTAAGCTCGTTGATTTTGTCACGGGCTTCGAAAGCGTCCGCCGCCTCACCCGCAACCTCAATATTAGACATAGAAGAAAGCGCCTGCACCAGCGTTGAACGGAAAAGTGCAGAATCGTCCACCACAAGAACGCGGACCTTCAGCTTATTTTTCTTAGTACCCATAGTAAAAATCGTTCAGCGGAGAGCTGACGCTCCTTATTTTTGATTAAAGTGTCCTGCCTGCGTAGGAACGTCCTGCAGGCTTGTCGGAAACCTTGCGGTAAATTGCAGGCTTGACGTAGGTGTAGCGTGTGTTTTTGCCCACACTTTCAGCGTGACCGATAAACAGATAGCCACCCTCCTTTGTCACGTCATAGAAACGCTCGATAAGAGCATTTTTTGTTTCCTGCTCAAAATAAATCATAACATTGCGGCAGCTGATAAAATCAAAAGGTGTGCTGCACACAATCGGGTCCATAAGGTTGAACTGTCTGAAAACAACCTGTTTGCGTATACGCTCGATGACCTGATAATTCTTGTCATCAATTTTCTCGAAATACTTTGCCAGCCAATGAGCAGGAACGTCCTTGACCATATCCTCTGAGTAAATACCTGCCTGAGCCTTTCTCAGCACGTCTGTATCCAGGTCGGTAGCAAGGAGCTTCCAGTCCCACTTTGAAGCCTGAGGACCGAAATACTCGTCAATCGTCATAGCAATGGTGTAAGGCTCCTGTCCCGTAGAGGAAGCAGCGCACCAAAGCTTCAGCGAATGAGTCTTTTCGTTTGTCTTTTCAAGGTATGGGAGAATGGTAGTTTTCAGAAATTCAAAGTGCTCAGGCTCACGCAGGAAAAACGTATGGTTAGTGGTAAGCTTGTTTACCAGCTGCATGGTTTCATTTCCTGTCTTGTCAGCGAAAGCAAAATCAATGAACTCCGTAAAACTGTTGAAACCACGGCGCAGAACCGTATTTGAGAGACGTCCCTCAATGAGGACACGCTTCTTTTCAAGATTTATGCCGTAATTTTCCTTCATATACGCAACAAGACGTTCAAAATCCTTGTCCGTGAGTTTAAGCATCATGCGGGGTTACCTCTTTTAATCCATAATAAGCTTATCGCAGTCAAGCAGCAGTCTGATGCCGCTTTCCATATTGATAATTGACTTGAGATAGCGGTTTGAGTTTACACTCTTTGAGTCAGGCACCTTGCTGATGATGTCCTTGTTGACAACAACAACCTCGTGCACACGGTCAACGATAACGCCGACCTGCTGACCGTCCTCAAATTCGATAACCACGATACAGGTTCTGTCATCGTAAGGAATTTCTTCCATACCGAAGCGCTTTCTGATACTGATGACAGGAACAACCTTACCTCTGATGTTGATAACGCCCTTGATGTGGTCAGGAATTTTAGGAACAACGGTAATCTGTTCGATACCGATAATTTCGTTGATATATTTGATTTCGATGCCGTAAACGGTGTCGCCGATGTCAAAGAAAAGAACTTCTGCGCCGTCAGCGGTATAAGTTACATTAGTATTTTCAGCCATACTCGGTCTTCCTTTCTTTAAAGTACAGACTTCCGTATCATCGGAAGCCTGCACCGTTATTTATCAGAAATCTGTGATAATGTTGCCCACATCGAGAATGATAGTGATAGAACCGTCACCAAGAATGGAGCAGCCAGCCATACCGTTCTGCTTAACGTTGTAGTTGTTGAGCAATGGAGAGAACGGCTTAACAACAACCTGCTGCTCACCGATAAGCTCGTCAGCAAGCAGACAAGCACGCTTGCCCTCAGCCTCAACCAGAATAACGATACCCTCGTAAAGGTCGTCCGTAGCAGGCTCAAGCTCGTACATATCATAAAGTCTGATAAGCGGGAAGCACTCGCCTCTTATCATAATCATTTCCTTGCCGTCAGTATCCTTAACCAATTGACTTGGCTTAGCCTTGAAGGATTCCTTGATGGAGTTGATAGGAATTGTAAAGATAGACTGACCAACGGAAACCTCCATACCGTCCACGATGGAGAGGGAGAGAGGAATCTTGATGATAAAGCTTGTTCCCTGACCGTACTTGGAGTCAACGGAAACGGAGCCGCCGATTTTTTCAATATTCTTACGAACAACGTCCATACCAACGCCACGTCCCGAATACTCGGTAACCTGTTCATTTGTGGAGAAGCCCGGAAGCATAATCATATTAAGGATTTCCTTTTCGGAATAATCGCTTGCAGGTCTTGTAAGAATACCATTCTTTTCAGCCTTTGCAAGAACCTTTTCAGGATTAATTCCGCCGCCGTCGTCAGCGATTACGATAATAACCTCACCCGAAGCATTGTAAGCGGAAAGAGTAATCTTACCCTTAGGAGACTTGCCTGCGGCAATTCTGTCCTCAACATTATCTTCAATACCGTGGTCCATAGAGTTACGAACCATATGCATAAGAGGGTCATTGAGCTGGTCAATGATGGACTTGTCAACTTCTGTTTCCTCACCCTCGAAGATAAGGTCAACGTCCTTGCCAAGCTTAACCTTCATATCTCTTACGATACGGGTCATCTTGTTGAACGCACCCGAAATAGGAACCATTCGGATAGACATAACAGCATCCTGAAGCTCGGAGTTGAGCTTTCTGAGCTGTCTTGCAGCCTTCTGGAAGTTATCGAGGCGCAGACCCTTCAGGTCAGGGTTGGAAGTAACCATAGCCTCAGTGATAACAATTTCACCGACAAGGTCAACGAGAGTGTCGAGCTTGTTAAGGTTAACGGAAATGAGGGACTGCTTAGCTCCGCCGCCCTTTGCAGCGAGAGTGTTGTTAATCTGTTCCTTGGACTGAGCAGGAGCAGGTGCAGCAGCCTTAGGTGCTTCTGCCTTAGGAGCAGCAGGTGCAGCAGCCTGTACAGGAGCAGCCTGAGCAGCCTGTGCGGCAGGTGCAGCAGCCTTAGGTGCTTCTGCCTTAGGAGCAGCAGCTTCTTCAATTACCTCGTATGACTTAACACAAGGAGTGCTTTCAATAGTCTGGAATACAAGCTGAGGTTTTTCGGAAGTGAAGTGAACAACGAAGCCCTCTTCAATGATAGTCTTGCAGGTATCCATATTGTTTTCGATATCAGCAGGCTCGTATGTAACGTTATCGCAAACCTCCTTGATAGTGTTTACAACGAGAAGCGCACGGAGATTTTCCATCTTGCAGTCGTCCTCAAAGTAAACTCTTACAGAGGTGATGTCGCCGTCAGCAGCCTTAGCTACCGCAACGCCTGAGCCCCTTGTGATAATGTCGCACTTCTTGACATTAGGAGTTGTGCTGATAATATCAACAATAGCATCGATAGTTGTTCCGTCAGCGGGAGCAAAATTGATATCGAAGCCTGTTTCGATAATAACCTGAGCAGTATCGCCGTTTGTTTCGATATCCTCAGGAATATACTCAAGCTTTGAGCAGGAGTCGGTAATTCTGTTGATAACGAGAAGGGCGCGGAGATTTTCCATCTTGCAGTCGTCCTCAAAATAAACCTTTACCGCTGTAAGCTCGGGAGCAGCGGAAGAAGCCGCAGGAGCAGCCTGAACCGCAGCAGCGGGAGTAGCCTGTGCAGCAGGAGCAGCCGCCTCAGGAGTAGCCTCACCCTTCAGTACAGCAGCATAAGCCTTGATTTTGGCAATCTGCTCACTGAAATCAGTTGCATTGTATTCGTCCTCCTGAAGAAGCTCAATTTCAGCCTTCATCAGATCGGAAGCATTGAATACAAGGTCGTATAATGTTTCCATAGAGGTAATCACAGGATTGTCCTCACGGATAACGTAAAACATATCCTCAATTGCGTGCGCAAGCTTCGACATATTTTCAAGACCCATCATAGCAGAGGAGCCCTTGATAGTATGCATCGTACGGAAGATTTCGTTTATTTCTTCCTCACCGAAGCTGCTTTCATTTTCTGTTTTCATAAGGATTTGGTCGAGTTGTTCAAGAAGAGTGGTAGTTTCAAAGACGTACATATCCGCCATTGCTTCCATTCCTGCTTCAAACTTTGCCATAAAAACACCTACCTATTCAGTTAATGTCCTCATATATATTATAATGCTATAAGAAACCAAAGCGAGAAGATTTATCGTAGAGATAAACCGTAAGTTATACCACGCCATAATATTCTATAGTATATTCTTAATTATACTACAAAAAAGTCTTTACTACAAGCCAAAAATGTAATATAATAAGATTAAAGCGGAAAAATTTTTTGATGATTTTTCGGTAAATTTACACAAATTCGCATAAAATCTGACAATTCCTTTGGCAAAATAGCAATTTTGATTACATATTTTTCCAAAGAAACAGGATTATTAGGAAGGGTTGGCATATATGTCTGAAATGCTAAGAGTAACTTCTCCCGTTGCTCCTAAGGACTACAATCTAAATCAGAACGTCAAGCCGCAAAACCCCGAGCAGGTGTTTGACCTTGGCAATGTTGATTATGTTAACAAAACCAATGTCCGTGATGAACAGCTTGGGGAGCAGAACCTCAAGGACGGCTCGGGAGCAGGTCTGCCCCAGCTTCAGAACGCAATATCAAAAGACCCTGCCCTGTCGGCGGTTCTTCTTAAGGGTATTGTCGGCAGCGGAGCTATGTCGGTTATCGGCTCGACAGAGGACGCTGAGCTGCTGAATAAGGTTACGGAATTTGCAAACGAGGTGCTGCTGTCTCCTGAAAACCTTATGAACGACATTATCCGTCAGCAGGACGAAGCAACAATGTTCAGCGGAAAATTATGGGGAGCGCTGAAGGATATGATTGCAGGACTTTCCGGCTCATCGGTGAGTGAGGAGGTCAGCTCAGCTGTGCTTGATTTTCTCAAGGCTGCCGCAGCGGCAAATTCCCGTGACGATATTCTCACATCAATTTCCGCGTCCCTGCGTTTCCTTGCAGGTGAAGCCGCCCAAAGCAGACAGATTGCCGATTTGCTTTTGCAGACAGCTGATAAGCTGAACGCCGAAAATTTCGGTACAGTTAAAAATGATATTCAGGCGTTGGTAAATTACCTTGAAAAAAGCCTCCTTCTTAACGATAAAACTCAGAATTTGCTTTCACTTATTACATATAACCTTTCACGCTTCAACGGCGACCCTGCTGCATTGGGAGAAAGCTTCAATTCGCTGCTGAATATGGCTCCCGATGCGGAAACAGCTGAAAAGCTCAACAACTTTTTTGCTCAGTTTGTGGAGGAGTCAAAGCTCCCTGCGGATATAAAGCTTGCAGCGCTTCGTGACAACCCTTCCGCAGCCGCACAGCGCTCAATGACAATGCTGACCGAAAGGCTTGCCGACGCAATCAATAAGGCAATGGACAGCATATCTCCCGAAAAGCTTTCTCAGATGCTTTCGGAAAAGCTGCCTGAAAAGCTTGCCGCCGAAGGCGGAAAAATCGGAACATCAACTCTGCGTGATATCCTCGCTCCGTTTCTTCCCGACAATATGAAGGGCGGACTTAACACGCTGCTGAGAAGCTTTGAACACACCAAAGACCTCAACACTCTTATCGACCGTCTCAGCATAATCGTGAACCGTATCGATAATATGGATAACAAGGTTACTCTTGCCCAGAGCATAAATCTCATTCTGACGGAAATGGCGCAGGCAGCAGGCGTTGATTATCAGCCGCCTACGACTATGGAAAATATGCTTGACTTCCTTATCAAGAATATCAACGACCCATCACTGAAATCCCTTTCAGCAATGGGCAGACCTGAAATGTTACAGGGACTGCTGAGTGCCCCTGGCGTGTTTACTCCGCTTCTGCACTTCCTCGTACCTATAAATATGGACGATACAAAGGCGTTCGGCGAGCTTTGGGCAGACCCCGATGCAGGCACGGACCCCGAAACGGGCGAAAGTGACCGTCATCTGTTCCTCTGCTTTGAAATCGAAGAGGCAGGCTATTTTGAGCTGGAAATCTACGCAAGAGGCAAGTCGGTAAATGTGGCATTAATGTGTCCCGAGGGCACTCAGAGAAGCTATCTGCCCCTTAAAGAAACAATTCCGACCCTTGCAAGCGCCTGCGGCTATAATGCAGAAAAAATGATTATAGAGCCACTCAAGCGCAAACGTGACTTAACAAATGTGTTCCCTAAGCTTAACGAAAGGAGGAGCGGACTGAATGTCAGTGTATAAAGGCAAAAAGCCAAGCAGTGCAGCTGTTGCGCTGAAATATAATCCCGAAAAGGACTACACACCGATAGTTGTAGCTTCGGGTCACGGACACGTTGCTGAAAAGATTATCAACCTCGCCGACGAAAATGGAGTGCCCGTGTACCGTGATGACTCCGCAACCGCACTCCTTACAATGCTTAACGTTGGACAGGGAATACCTCCCGAGCTTTACCAGCTTGTAGCAGGTATATATGTGCAGGTTATGCAGATTGCAAAGGATAAAAACAAACTATAATTCAAAGCAAAACGGCTGTACCAATCGGTACAGCCGTACTTTTATTCATTAAGACAAATCTGGTCGTCGGGAGATGGCTTGACAATAGGTACATTTTCGTCAGGCTCACCCTTGTATAACAGCTTCATTATAATAGGTGTTGCAATGGAAGAACACATAATAAGAAGAATTACAGATGTAAAGTAAATCGGGTCGAGAAGTCCTACTGCAAGACCCTTCTGGGAAACGATAAGCGCAACCTCGCCTCGTGTCATCATACCGACGCCGATTTTGAGGCAGTCCTTGCCACGGTATTTGAACAGCATTGAAACAAGTCCGCAGCCGATGATTTTTGTGATAAGCGCAACGAGTACAAATCCGATAGAGAACCACAGGATATCTACAGTAAAGTTGGAGAAGGTTGTTTTCAGACCGATACTTGCAAAGAATACAGGTCCGAAAAGCATATAGGAGTTGATGTCCATCTTTTCCGCAATGTATTCGCTGTCCTTGAGGTTGCAGAGGATAATACCTGCAACATAAGCACCTGTGATGTCAGCAATTCCGAAGAATGCTTCAGCAATAAATGCCAGCGCAAAGCAGAGACAGAGACCGAGAATAGGAATTCTTCTCTGATGATAGTATTTCTTGTCCAGCATCTTGAAAATCTTGTAGATTACAAAACCTACACCAATTGAGAAAGCAAAGAAAAGGAGAGTGTTGAGGACAACCTTCATCGGACTTGCAGAAGCGTCCTTGAGGCCGATTACGAATGTAAGTACGATAATACCGATAACATCGTCAATGATTGCCGCACTCAAAATAAGTGTACCAACCTTGCCTTTCAGCTTTCCAAGCTCACGGAGAGTCTGAACCGTGATACCAACAGAAGTAGCGGTCATAATTACACCTGTGAAAATAGCACGGTAGAATTCATCTGTTCCCACAGCGGAGAAGCCGTAGAAGCAGGAGTAAAGCAGCCAGCCGCCTGCAAGCGGAACGCCGACACCTGCGCAGGCAATTGCAAGAGCAGTAGGACCTGTCTTGATAAGGTCCTTCAGGTCAGTTTCAAGGCCTGCGGAGAACATCAGAAGCAGAACACCGATTTCAGCCATCTGAGTGATGAAGTCCGACTGTTCAACAAACCCCAGAACAGACGGGCCGATGATAAGACCTGCGATAATTTCGCCTACAACCTGCGGAGCACGGAGCTTCTTAGCGAGAAGACCGAACAGCTTTGCGAAAAGAATAATAATCGCCAAGTCCTTGAATAATTCAATTTGCATATAAAAGACCTTCCTTCAAAAAATCACATATTAAATATGTATGTGCAAATACAACGCACAATTTTGTATTATATACCTATTTAATTGCAAAATCAACCACTTTTTCGGTTAAAAAAAATTTTTGTCGGAAATTGCAATTTTACACATATTTTAACAGCTCTATATAGTTAAAATTCTGCCGTTTTCAATTTGTAACCTTTATTACAATGCGGAAACAACCCGTTTACAGTTCAGCGAAACTTATTGACGGTAAAAGCCTGTCTTGTTATACTGTATTCAGACACATAAAATCCGACACAAAAGGAGGGGTAACCGTGAAAAGAAGATACGTTGTGGGAATATGTTTAATAGTATGGGCAGTCTGCATAGTGCTTTCCGCCTGCACAAAAACAACCTATGAGCTTCCCTCGGATACCTCTGCTATTGAGGAATATATTGAAACTACATCGGCGGTGATTGCTGAAACTGTTGTTGAGGAAACAACAGCGGAAACACTTCCCCAAGAACCCCTTTCCGACTTTGACAAGGCAATTTTCCTTGCCGAGCAGATTGTTTCTGACAGCCAATGGTCTGAGTTTCAGCTTTATGATATGGATTTTGACGGTATACCTGAACTGATGGCACATTCTGGCTTTATGGATATGTTAGCGTGGGAAATTTACAAGCTGACAGGCGACGACGCTGTAAATATCGGCTATATTGAATATCGTGACAACGTGTATAACTCCGTAACAGGTCTGACTTTCGGCGACGGTTTGCATATATATCGCGACAAAGAAATCGACGAGGTTTTCTATGTTGGCGAATACTCAACTGAATTGCATACAGAGGGACATTATGAGTGCAGTAAATTCAGAATTTGTGATGACAGGCTCGACAAAACCGTAATCAGCAGATGTGAGTTCTATACCTATGACGATTGCGGCAATAGCGGCAACCGATACATCTATTATAATGATATAGCAGGTCAGCAGGCTTCACCCAGATACCGTGTTGACAGCAACACAGATGGCTTCCGCTTCTGCAATGAGCTTGAAGAATATCTTTCCCAATACGAATATCTCGGAATAATTGATGGTACAAATACTTTCAGTGCAAAAAGCGGCGGCAATTTTCTCGAATATGCCGAGCAGTTCCGCAATTTGCCGAAGCTTAAAGATGAGCAGGTTTACGTTGATAAAACAGAATATGTTACCGTGTGCGGAACGGAATACGATATAAATTCATATTCCGCAAAGATTAAAATTACCGAAGAAAATTTCGACAGCATAGATTTTACAGAGCTGAAAAAGCTCCCGAAGCTTGAATTGCTGACAATAGCCAATTTGACAGAAAAGGAGATTGACATTGCACCGCTTAATGAACTTGAAAATTTGAGATGGCTTGATATCAGCGGCGAATATGACAAGGAACAGCTTAAAGAATTTGATAACCTTGAATTTCTGAATGTTGCTGTACCGCTTGAAATTCTTGTCGAAATGGACTCGTTGAAATGCATTGACGCAGGCGGAGCAGATAACCTCTCTGTTTTGTATAATATGGAACAGCTTGAAGCTGTGAAATATTGTTATGTGCAGCAGCAAAACGGTGAAATTGACAAGCTTGCAGAAAAGAGACCTGATTTGCTGCTGATATATGTACCTTAACACGCTCTCCTCCAACCATTTTTCATATAACTCCAAAACGAACCCGCCTCGGATTTTCCCCCAGTCCGAGGCGGTTTCCGTTTTTATGGCGTAAATACTTGACAAACTGCTGAGCAGGTG
>JAZSHA010000258.1:0-3853 GCA_045533025.1 Oscillospiraceae bacterium | reverse complement strand
CGATGACCTGAAAAGCAGGTTTGAAGAGCTTTACATAAAATACAGCCAGCTGATGTATGCGGTTGCGTTCAGGATACTGAAAAACAATGAGGACGCAGAGGACGCTGTGCATCAGTCATTTCTAAATATTGCAAGGCATTTTGATAAAGTGAATAACATCTCACGTCAGGACATCAAGCCTTATCTTGTAGTAGTTGTGCGGAATGCGGCGATAAACATTCTCCGCAGTAACAAGCGGCGGGAAAGCTTCATTCAGGAGTTGTCCGCAAAGGATAATACAGAGGTTGAGTCCTTTGACAATTACGGTTACAATGAGCTTGTTGAGGCAATCAAGCAGCTTCCGCAGATGTATAAGGACGTGCTTTTTCTGCATTATGTAGAGGACATCTCTTTTAAGGAAACTGCGGAAATGCTGAACTTGCCCAAAGGCACAGTGTACAAACGCTTGGAACGAGGAAAAACAATTCTTGCTGATATTCTTAAGGAGGTGCAGAATGGAAAGTAATTTCAGACTTGCATTGCGTGAAGCAATGATTTCAGAATGTGAAGCCTTTATCCCTGCTGAAATTCCACATCACGAATTTTCCGCAGGCTTTGAAAAGAAAATGAAGCGGCTTTTGAAGCACGGAAAACCTGCCCTGTCCTTCAAAAAGCTGGGCATATTCATTGCAACAGCAGCGATTGTTGCCGTCCTTGCCGCTGTTGGCACAGGTGCTTTCGAAAGCCTGTTCAAGCAGTTTTCCTTTGAACATCACGAAACCCATACCGTTGTAAAATCGACTGACACTGAAGGTGCACCGAGAGTGATAGAGAAACTCTATATGTTTGATGTTCCCGAGGGGTTTGAGTGCAGTTACACCGAAGAACCTGCTGAATGGATGCCATTTATTAATCATTTTTATCAAAATGAAGCTGAAAATAAATATTTGAATTTTATGCAAACAGTAAAATACAAATATGATGTCAATGTAAATACAGAAGACCGTGTTATGGAGTATATAGCTATTAACGGTCACGATGGCTATATCATTGATTTATGGGATAACGAATATCTTATAAGCTGGGATAACGGTGATTATATTCTGGAGATTATAGGAAACCTCGGACGAGACAAAATGATATGTCTTGCGGAGTCTGTAAAGGTTGTGGAAAATCTTATACCCGAAACCATTGAGAAAGTTTATACGATAAGCTACGATTTAAGCGGTTACGAGTATAATTTATGGCATGAAAATGATATTTCCAGATGTGCCGAGTATCGCAAAGGCGATAAGATTATTAATTTTGAGCAGTGGACAAAGGCAGAGTATGATATTCTTCTCAACACCGAGGGCGCTGAGATAGAGAAAACAAATATATACGAATGTGAAGCGTTTTATTTCTGCGACAATCATAATTATCATCATTTTATATGGGACGGCGGTTATTATATTTTTTCTATCGGCTCAAATCTCGATAAGGAAACAGTTTACGAAATTGCAAAGTCATTGCGTAAGGAGGAAAATTATGAAGAAGCTTCTGAATAACAAGTTTATAATTGCTTATGCACTTATTTATGCAGTAGCGTTTTTTGCTCTGCTTTATATCTATGATATGCGTGTGAACAGCACTGCCATAATCCTGCCTGCGCTTTTGATGCTGTCAGTCATAACTGCGGTACTGCAAAACAAATCCGCAAAATTCTCATTGGGAGTAATCCCTGCTGTTTCAGGACTGGCATTTTCACTGCTTTACATTCTGCTTCAGCTTACAATTTTAGACTCTGCCGCACCTATGGAAAACCTGTTTTCAGCAATAATCTGCGGTCAAATTTTCAATGTCGCTGCGGGAATAATTCTGTCTGTTCTTTTGCTTGTTGTCAGCTTAGCAAAGAGTAAAAGAAAGCTGTGTAAATGATTTTTAAAGATGTTAAATGTTCTGTCGATATATATGATAAGAAGTATTGTAAACTTTTGAAAGGAATGGTTATATGAACATCACCCCAGTTTCAACCAATATAAATATCAGCATACCGCAAAATGAACGTGCAAATGCGGCGAAAATCAAGGAGCTTATACCCGAAGCCGAGTTCACAGGCTTATCGGCAAATGTCCGTGTTGATTCAAACGGCGGCAGGTGGTTTCTCAACAATGACCCCTACACCAAAACCTACAGCAAATATGACGCTTACGCTTATGAGTGGACAGTAAACACCTCCTCTGAGGACTACCGTTCATCATATACCGAAAATCACCCTACGGAAAATATGGGCTTCACTGACTTTTTAAGCTATGTGAAAACTAACGGTCTTGATGCAGGGTTAAATGCTTCTGCAATCCGTGCGGATATGTACGGCACAAATTCTTCCGATTACACAACCTTGTCACAGCAGACGGATTACCTTGCGGCATATTATTGCCAGCTTGAAAATCACATCAACCTGAACTTTACGGGTGCAGAAAAGAACAAGCAGATGAGTATTCTTTCCGCAACTGTGGGCAAGGCAATGAGTGATGTTGCAGAGGCTTATGCTGAGTACGCAGGCGGTTTTCTTGAACAGCTTGGTCAGACGGGAGAAAAGGAAAAAATCCGTTCAAGCGTTACCGAGCTTATGAATGACAAGATAAATTCCTATCGTGACTTTATTGCTGAAAATCCTGACTTTGCAAATCTCAAGGGCACTGAGGACGAGTGGCTCACAGGAAGTCACCGCTTTATGACAAGTGAGCTTCAGAAGGCCTATTCCGCTTCGGGAAAATCCGCTGACGAAACAGGTACATACTCCGAGAATGATTTGCTCTACATTGGCAAGATTGCTTCTTCACTTCCGACGGATTTGAGCACAGTTGCTTCCATTGCCGATGAGGAAACCATAGGCTTTGCACTTGGTACAGTTATGGTTAAAACTCTTGAACTGGGCAAGCAGATGAGTGTTGGTAAAAATGCTCTGAATACGGTAAAATCTGCGGTTTCAACCTATCAACAGAATTACATTGACCTTATTAACACCGTTATGGAACGCAGACGTGAGCAGGCAATGAACGCCCGCGAAAGAGAGGGTTATGACCCGCTTGACAACAAGGCGGTAATGAGTGTTGCCGACAAAATGCTTATTGAATATGAGAACACCGCAAGCCTGATGAAATCGCTTTTCAAGGGCATTGCAGAGGGTTACACAAACCATATGGATAAACTGAATTCCGCAAGCCATGACAAGCAATTACGCTACAATGAAAACAATCAGCAATTCTGGCTGAATATGTATTCAACACTTGACAAAAGCGAAAACACCTCAAAGAAAATAGAGTGCGACGCACTGATTTTCAGCGGTGAGCTTGATAGGCAAAATCTTTCTGTTGATATGGGCTTCAACGCTCTCGGTACGGGGTATTTCACGTTCAGCAGATATTCCGCAAAGGCAACGGGTAAGGTTATTTCGGAGATTATTGGGTAGGAGTGTTTTATGAAAATATATAATAGTTCAAGTGTGGAATTCCTGAAAAAGTGGGTTTATGGTACACAGAAAAAAACTGTCAATGCACTGCATAAAAAAGAGGACTCTTTTGAACTTTCGTGGCGTGCCAAAAGGGATATGCTTAATGCTCATATTGAGTCCGCAGAAACCGACGGCAAGCCATTGACAGGTGTAAGCTATGAGGATTACTGCAATTACTATTACGATAAACACGGCTATCGTCTCAGCGATTATGATATGAAAATAGAATACAGACAGGCTTTAAAGGGCAGCAATGCTTCGATAGCTGAAAAGGAATGGCGTACCAATCCCCAGGACCGTATGTCTCCAAGCTTATACAGTTGTCCCGAGGTAATTGCGGACAGAGAAACTGCACTTAAAAAATTCCGTAACAGTAAA
>JAZSHA010000020.1:0-4739 GCA_045533025.1 Oscillospiraceae bacterium | reverse complement strand
TGACCGAGTTCTTTTTTTACAATGTGGAGAAATGCTCCGTCAAGTGCCATAAAAATAAATTCCTTTCAATGCATGCAATTATTCCTCAACCTCGCTGATAGAAATAACTGCCGTAAACGGCTCGCTGTCCGAGCCTCGTGAAATCTCAACGGAAATTTCCAGCTCACGCTCGTCAAGCTCCTCTATTTCCGTGCCCGAAATCTCATGTCCGCCATCATAGGTTACATACTCGCCAACCTCAAATGCAAGGTCGTCAAAAAGTCTTTTCAGCTTACGCTTTACACCCCAGTTTGTCTTGACCTCGTCGGCAAGGTTCATTTCGTTAAGCACCGCAAGAATATCGACCTCACGGATTGCCTCCGCTTCAAAAGTCTTGCTGTCGGTAAAGCGTGTATCTGCTTCAATAAAGAAATCATAAGGCTTTACAACAAGGTCATCTTCTGCTTCTTCCTCAGCCTGCTTGCTTTCAGCCCGTGCCTTGTCACCTGTAAGAACAGCGTGCACAAAGGTTATGCTAATCCACGTTGTAACAGTTGTCGGAATAAAGGACAGCATATCATAAAATGAACGCTGATGAAATAATGAGAAAAACACATAATTTACTGCGTATGACAAAACAATTATGCCCACTATTTTCAGCCAGCAACGCTTTGCCATTGCGAAAGAATTTCTAACAACATTAATTACCCCGTCCTCAGGGAAAAGCGCATAGCCGTACTCTGTGAAGAAAAAGAAAAGTGTTATAACCGCTGTAACAAGCATAACAATTGTTCCTATAGCCATTGAAGCAAGAGTTATGGCAGAAGCCGTGCCGTAATCGCTTGCCGCAAAGCTTAAAAACAAGCCGATTGACATACTTATAACAGCCACTGCAATCGTAGCCGCCGCCGCAACGAGGTTTTTGGCAGCAAATGCTCCGAAAAACCTTTTCGGGCTTGTATAAAAGTCAAACAGCGACCTGATTTTCGGATTTTCACCTCGCAGGCGTGCAAAGCAGAAGCTGTAAAGCCCCATAGTAAGCGGTGCTGTAACAAGCATACCGAGCAATGATAACAAGGTTACAAGCCAGTTGTTTGATATATTCATCATTGACAAATAATCAAGCAATTTTCCCTGAGACGTGTTATTCTCGCAGAAAAAATGCCAGTACAAGGACATTGAAAACCAATTAACCAACATATCAAACGCTGTAAATGCCGCACAGAAAATCAGTATCGGCAGAAATATTTTTTTGAATGATTTCTTTATGTAATTCATATATGTTCTCCATTTGTCAACAGCAAGTCTTATTCCTCAAACTCGCTGATTGCAACAATTACCACAAACGGGTCACGGTCTGATGCACGGGAAATCTTAACGTAGATTTCCATTTCCGCATCGTCAACCTCCTCATAATCGTAGCCTTCGATTTCACGTCCGCCCTCATAGGTTTCAAAGTCGCTCATTTCGTCAACAAAGCCGTTGAAAAGCTTCTTAAGCTTTCTTCTGAGTACGAAATCATTCTTCAAATCAAGATAAAGGTTCATCTTATCAAGGATTTCAAGAGGGTCAAGGTCGTGAATTTTACTTGTGCGGATAACAGTCTTATCCTTCAAACGTCTGTCAGCCTCTGCATAAAAGTCAGTTGCTCTCGCCTTGAGAAGCTCCTCCTCAGCCGCTTCCTTTTCCTCATCTCTGAACATATTCTTGAAAAAATCTAAAATTGACATAAAAGTTTCCCCCACTATATTTTTTTATATACCAACACCTCAAACCCAATTTCCGTAGTCAGGGTGTCAAGTTCCGATAATCTCTGCTGTCCCTCGGCGCTTGTTTTGTAGTAATATGGCGTCATAGAAAACAGCGCTGTTATGTCCTCGTTGCAGGGCAGACTTATCTCCCCTGTAACAGTTTCACGTTTAAGCAATTCAAATCCGTCAAGTGCGAAGTCCTTTACTTCATTCAGGTACGGCTCATCATAAACCGCACATTTCAATTGCCAAAGGTGTCTTTCAGCAGGGATAACCATAACCATTATCCCGTTATTTTTCAGCACACGCTGAAATTCCTCGCCGCAGTACGGAGCAAAAAGAGTTGTCAGCACGTCACAGCTTCCGTCCGCAACAGGAAGATGAAACACACTTCCGACCGCAAATTTAACAGCTTTAGTTCGGCGTGCAGCATAGTCCGCCGCATTCTTGGAAATGTCTATTCCCACGATTTCCGTATCGGGACAAGCTACAGCAATTTTCTTGGTGTAATAGCCCTCTCCGCAGCCTGCGTCAAGGATTTTACAACCCTTTGAAGCGTACTCTGAAACCGCCCTGCACAGTGCCTCAGCAAGAGGTTCATAGTAACCCTTGTCGAGGAAAGCCTTTCTCGCCTGCACCATAAGCTTGTTGTCCCCAGGCAGTGCTGAGTTCATCTGATTGGCGAGAAGCAGGTTGACGTAACCACTTTTCGCCGTGTCATAGCAATGTCGGTTCGCGCAGGTATATGTACGCCCCTCTGTATTAAGTTTTTCCTTGCATTTAGGGCAAATAAGCATTTCCGTGCTCCTTATAAAATATAGTCAACAGGGTCAATATCAGCCTTTGCCTGTACAAACTCAAGACCTGCATAAGCCGCCTTGAAACGGCTGATAAGATACGGGATAGCAATATCCTCAGTGTGGAAGTGTCCGCAGTCATAAAGTGCAATACCGTTGTTTCTTGCAGTAATCCACTGGTCGTGCTTCACGTCGCCTGTGATGTAAGCATCAGCGCCCTGTGCGATTGCAAGAGGAAGATTTCCACCTGCGCCGCCAGAACAGAACGCAAGCTTTGAGATTTTATTTCCGCTGTTTGTATAACGCACAACCGTACAGCCAAAAATATCCTTGAGAAGCTTACCTAAATCCTCGGGAAGAATTTTCTCACCAACCGAGCAAGTGAAGCCGTAGCCCCTGCCGTCGGAGTGGATTGGTTCAAGTGTTTCAAGCTTTTTCAGCTTCAAAGTCGGGTTCAGCATATCAAAAATAATATCGTTAATTCCGCCGTCCGCCATATCAAGCGGTGAATGGAAGCAGATACAAGCTATGTTGTTCTTGAAAGCAAGACAAGCAGTATTGATGTCGTCAAGCGCATAGAGCGGGTGGAAAATTATCGGGTGATGCGCAACAATGACATTTGCACCGATTTCAACTGCTTCACGGACAACATCACTGGTAATATCCAGCGCGAACAGCACCTTCTTTACCTCTGCGTCAGGGTTGCCCACGATAAGACCCGAATTGTCGCCCTTGTGAAGATTTTTCATCGGCGCAATTTCGTCCATCATCGCATATATATCTTTAACAGTATACATTGGTTTACCTCCGCTTGCTACAATAATTTCAGCCGCAAGACCTATGTTTTTAACAGCCTCAGCCGACCGTCCCGAATCACGTAATGAACGTCCCGAAGCGTATAGCCTTTCAGCCTGTTTTTCAGCATACACCACAGACGCTTCATCTGCAAAATCGAGCTTGCCAAGCTGCTCAAAAAGCGGTGTAACGCTTATAGATGCGGCATTGGTTTTCACGGCATTTATAACCGTATAGCAGAAACGCCCATCAATTACAGCACACTGTTCTACTATTTCAAAACCGTTGCCATAAAGCCACTTGATAAGATGAGGAGCTTGAGTCATAGGCTGTAAAATGAGATTTTTGCCATCAAGCCAGTCACAGGCTTCAAGAATACGCGAAATCAGCTCTCCGCCCATTCCTGCAATAACAATGTCGGTTATTCCGCTTTCGGGCACGCTTTTCAGCCCGTCAGAAAGAATGACCTCCGCCCTGTCAAGCACACCTGCCTTTTCGAGAGTTGCCCTCGCCGCAGCAAGAGGTCCCTCGTTTATATCTGCGGCAACCGCCGTACTGCACCTGCCGCTTGAAAGAAGCTCAGCAACAAGATAAGCGTGGTCGGTGCCTATATCGCAAATGCGGTCGCCTTTGACGAACTCCGCACATAAATTCAATCTTTTATCAAGCATAGTAAGCCGCCTTTTGTTATGAAAATTGTATACTAAACAGCAATTAAAAACTATACAAAAAATCAAGCATAATCTTGCGTTATTGATTATGCGATGATTTTTTGTATATAGTTTTATTGGTGATTAGTATTAGCGCCGAGTATGAAAGGCTTACCTGACATATTCGGCGCACGCTCTTACTTGTTGTCGAAATGCTTGTTGAGCTTTGCAACCATTTCAGCTGCGCTTACGCCGTGAACAGCACAAGCGTCTGCAAGGCTTTCGCCTCTTGCGGAAGGACAGCCGAGGCAGTGCATACCCATTTCAAGGAAGTAAGGTGCAGTATCGGGATCAAGGTCGAGGATATCGCCGATGATCATATCTTCTGTAATTCTCATTTATTTTTCCTCCGATTAAAATTTATACCTATTTATTATACCCTATTTTTTGAACATTTGCAATAGCATATTGTTTTTTTTATTTTTTGGTGATATAATACTTGATATACTGATTTTTCCAACCCTTGAAAGGAGATAATTTCTTGAACGTATTAAACAAGCTTGAACGCAAGTTCGGCAAATTCGGCATCGAAAACCTTATGCTTTATATAGTTATAGGCACGGCTATCGTGTTTGCATTCTGGTATATTTTCCCGACGCTTCCACTGCTTCAATACTTCGTTTTTTACCGCAACGCAATCCTCAGCGGACAGGTATGGCGAATCGTTTCCTTTGTATTTCTGCCTGAAGCGGGCGACCCGATAAGTA
>JAZSHA010000241.1:0-2326 GCA_045533025.1 Oscillospiraceae bacterium | reverse complement strand
CAAGCGGTCTTAGGAAGACAACAGCAAGCAGCAACTCCTTGGCTCACAGAACGACATGGCTACGATCCGACTTTGTTATTGTAACAGGCTTTGACGGTGTTCCTGCGGCGGAATATTTCTCCCCTCAGCTTACAACCTGTAAAGAAGATATCGAAAAGCTTGCCGAGATGACATTGGAAACAGTATGCAGAGCTATCAGCGGTGACTGTGCCGCCGAAAATCTCATCTACGGATACAAGACGGTAATTTCCGAGTCCTGCGGCTGTAAAAAGCTTTCAGATGTAAGCTTCCGTGATACAGCTATGGATTTGCATTACACTATTGACGATATGGAAATCCACGAGGAATTCGTTTATGCCTGCATTGACCATATGGTCGAAATTGAGGATATGAACAGCCTCTATGACAGCGTTTCAAACACAATTCTGGAAAACTCATATGTTTGTCTCAATAAAAACTTTGTAGCGATGACCCTTGATGCTGTTGATAATCCCGATTTTCAGTTCAGCGACGAGCTTGTTGTTATTTCCTCCAAGCACTCCTACGGCGAGTCGGATATTACAACAAGTATGAATATCAAGGATATCGTGCCGAATATTGACATCTGGTCAAGAGAGGACAGCTCCTATTATCTTACAGCTATCCACGTCGGCGGCGAGGTTCTGGGTTACTATGCGGTAAGAACGGATATGATTACCAAGCACGCTATGAAAATCAAGCGTGTTCTGAAGGCGATAACAATTGCGTTCAACGTTGCCGCAAACCATTTCAGACAGGTTAAGCTCCGTCTCAGCATTGAGACCGCATCTATGACAAACCCTATTACAAATATGCCGAACTTCAAGGGACTTTCACGCTGGTTCGACGAATTTTCATCAATTCCCGAAAACCACAAAAAGGCGCTCAGCTTCTCGGTTTACGCTCTGCCTAAGTATACTTATATTCAGGAAAACTACGGTATGGCGGATATCGAAATGGCTGTTAAGATCATTGCTGAGGCACTGAAAATTGCCAACCCTACAAACTGTTTTGTTGCTCACGTCAGCGATGACGAGTTTGTTGTTGTGAATTATTATGATGACGTAAATACTATCGGTGACACCATCAACAGTGCTACAGGCGTGTTCTTTAACGTTGTTGAAGGCTATAACAGCACCAGCGGCAAGGAATATTACGTTGAAGCAAATGCAGGCTGTACAGTTATTGATCCCAACTGGGACGGTACTCTTGAAGGCTATGTAAAGGCTGCAAACAGCGAAATGTATATGAACCGTCTCAAGTACGGCGTTGGTATCGGCGCAAGAGAAGAGGTTGCTCCCAAGGAGCATTACAAGGCGTTTGAGCTGCTTGTTGAAAAGAATTTGTTTATGTATCATTTCCAGCCTATCGTATGCGCTAAAACAGGCGAAGTTTTTGCTTATGAGGCTCTTATGCGTACCGATAAGAGTATCGGTATGAACCCGCTGCAGGTTCTTGCTGCTGCAAAGGAATATAACCGCCTTTATGAAATTGAAAAGGCTACAATGTTCAACGTTATGGAGTGCTACGCACGAGGAAAGGAATACTTCGGCGACAGAAAGGTGTTTATCAACACTATTCCGGGGCACTTCCTCAACGATAAGGACAGAGAAATGTTCAGCAGCAAATACGGTATGTATACAAAGAATTGTATCTTTGAAATTACTGAGCAGGAGTCCGTGTCCGATGAAGAACTGGATGTTATCAGAAAGCTCTGCGGCGGCAATAATATCGCTATCGACGATTACGGCTCAGGGCACTCAAATATCGTTAACCTTATGCGATATGAGCCGAAGATTATCAAAATCGACCGTTTCCTCGTTACCGATATCCATAAGGACCAGAATAAGCAGATGTTCGTCCGTAACACCATCGAGTTCGCTAAAATGAACGATATCAAGGTTCTCGCAGAGGGCGTCGAAACCTCCAACGAGCTGAGAATGGTTATTGACTTGGGTGCTGATTATATTCAGGGCTACTATACAGGTAAGCCGTCTCCCGAAATCGTTCAGCATATCGACCCCGATATCAAAAAGGAAATCGTCTGGGCTAACCCACTCTTCGGTCAGGACCGTTCGTAAAGTATCGGCTAATAAAATATTGTGTGACTTATTGAGGGATGACCCTTTTGAAAAAGGGTCATCCCTCAAACTCCCTCCCTAAAACTTTCAATGTAAAATACCCCATATGGCTATAGCCATATGGGGTATTTTAGACTAAAAGTCTTTGGAAATGGGTCTGGGGAAGAACCTTTCCTCAGAAAGGTTTTCCCCATTAGTCTCGCAGTATCTTTTTTAACCGTTACTTA
>JAZSHA010000148.1:0-5029 GCA_045533025.1 Oscillospiraceae bacterium | reverse complement strand
CAAGCGGTGCATCAATTTCGTCGGACACATATTTGCTGTTTTTTTTCCGCTGCTTCACGCACTCGGTCAGCAGATATTCAATCTGTCCGTTTACCGAGCGGAAGTCGTCCTCAGCCCACGCGGCAATGGCGTCGTACAGCTTCTCGGAAAGTCGGAGCGGGATTTGTTTTTTCTGTGCCATTAATACAGGCTGCCAGAGTTAACGATAGGCTGTGCATCGTGGTTGCCGCAGAGTACCACGAGGAGATTGGAAACCATAGCTGCCTTGCGTTCTTCATCAAGGTCAACAACATTGTTTTCACTAAGTCTTTCAAGCGCCATTTCAACCATACCAACCGCACCGTCAACAATCATCTTTCTTGCGTCAATGATAGCGGAAGCCTGCTGGCGCTGGAGCATTACAGCGGCAATTTCAGGAGCGTAAGCAAGGTAGGTAATTCTCGCTTCGAGAATTTCAAGACCTGCATTTTCAACCTTCTGTTGAATTTCGTCACGAATTCTTTTTGCAACAACCTCACTTGAGCCACGAAGGCTACCCTCGTCGGCAATGCCGTCGCCTGTTGTGTCAACGTTAGGTGCGATGTCATAAGGGTAAATCTTTACAATGTTACGGAGGGCACTGTCACACTGGAGGGAGAGGTATTCCTTATAGTTGTCAACATCGAAAACTGCCTTAGCCGTGTCAACAACTCTCCACATAACTGCAATACCGATTTCAACAGGGTTGCCGAGGCAGTCGTTTACCTTCTGGCGGTTGTTGTTAAGGGTCATAATCTTGAGAGAGATTTTCTTGTCCGGAACAGCAACGTGAACATCTGTTGATGTTCCTGCTTCTGTTGTTTTCAAGGAGATAGCAGGTGCGCCGCCAACGTCACCGCTCTGACGGAGCTTTGTCTGTGCGGCAGGGTTTACAGCTGTACAGAATGGGTTTACCCAGTAGAAGCCTTCGCCTTTGAGAGTACCCACATATTTACCGAAAAGAGTAAGAACAAGCGCTTCCTGGGGCTTGATAATTTTAAGTCCAAGGTAAGGTATCCAGCCTACACAAAGCCAGATAACACCGAGTACCACTCCTGCGATAGCGAATGAAGCTCCGCTGTCAGCAAGCATTGCACAGAAAATAATCAATGGAATTGCCGCAAGGTAGAGGATAGTTGTAAGGAAAAGTGCAGACATACCGTTTTGCTTTGTGCGGAGAATTTTTTCTTCAGTAGATTTCATTGTTTCTTTCATAGCAATTGTCCTTTCGTTCTGATTTACTGATTTGTAAATCTTTATGATATCAAAATAATATCACTTTAATTTAATTTTGTCAATATGCAATTTATGATATTATGTGAATTATATATAAAAATATTATTTATTGTAAACCCTGTTGTGAAATTTGTACATTTCACCTCGGAAACTTCGTCATAATGCAGATGGAAAAATGTTGATTTTGCAACATTGTAGTGCTATAATTTTAGTATAGTAAATTGTAAACATTTGCAGGGGGTATGTAAAATGAATTTTGATTACAATGGCAAAAGCCCGATTACCCATAACACCATCTATAAAATAATGCTTTGGGTAACTATGGTTACGTCGGGTGTGTTCTTTGTAAAAAACATTATCGGCTTCAATCTTGGTGGTCTGATTGCTGTCGGAAGCTGTATTATAGTGCTTGTTGCAGCGCTTTCCATTATGAAGGCAAGACATACAGATGACCTTGTTAAGGAATTCGTGCTGTCGATAATTCTTGTCTTTGTAATTATGACAATCTCCCTTTTCAGCGGTGCTTCTTACAGCGATGACTTCTCCTTGTATCTTGCCCTTATCGGTATGACAGGTATGTATATGGAGCCTAAATTCACTAAGGCACAGATTGCGGTTGTTGACCTCGCGCTTGTTGTAATGTATATCGTGCACCCCGAAAAGGCAGGCGGTCTGGGTCAGTACATACTCTGTTTTGCAATTACAAACCTTGCGGCAATCCTTTTCTACCTTGCAGTAAACAGAGGACGTGCGTTTATTGAGCTTTCCCGTCAGCAAACTGAAGAGGCTGAAAGACTTATTGCTTCAATCAGAGAAATGGGTGACGTGCTTCAGAATGACTTTGACCAGTCCTCAAGAGCAATCAGTGACAGCACAAAGGGTCTGCGCAGAGGTTCTGAGAATATTACCTCAGGTGCAAATGTTGTTGCAGAAAGCTGTCAGGACGTGCACGAAAAAATCCGTGAAACAGAACAGCAGATTTTTGCTCTTAACAATCAGGTTAAGAAGTTTGAGCAGGCTATTTCCGAAAATGACAGCAATATGGACGCTATGAAGGCACAGCTTCGTGACGTAAGCCGCATTATTGAGGAGTCTAACGCTGTGTTTGGCAGTATGACCGAGCAGATGAACGAGGTTACTGAAATTGCAAAGAAAATGAGTGATATTTCATTCAAGACAACACTCCTCTCCCTTAATGCTTCCGTTGAGGCGGCAAACGCAGGCGCTTACGGTGCAGGCTTTGCGGTTGTTGCAGGGGAAATGAAGGAGCTTTCCGAAAACAGTGACCGCTTTGCGGCACAGGTTACAGAGGTTGTTGACGGACTTATCAGTCAGGTTGACAAGACAGCTGTTCAGTTTGAGGACAGCACAAGAGCAATCGAAGCTACCGAAAAGAAAATGGGCGAGCTTCAGGAAAGCTTTGTACGTCTTACAAATCGCTTTGGACAGCTTTATGAAAATATTGATGAACAGAACAAGAACGTACATCAGGTTGATGATATGTTCGGCGACCTGAAAACGAGAGTTGTTGAAATGCAGGATGACTCCGTGAAAAATAAGAGAGCTGTTGCTGATATTGCGGTTGCAATGGACAGCTACAGAGCGAATATTGAAAAGGTTATTGAGAATACAAGAGTATAAAAATTGCCGCTGTGCTTCGGTACGGCGGCAAAAGTTTGTGGGGGTACAAAATGAAAATAATAAATCTTGTTGAGGACACACAGGGCACAAGCGGTGCTGAATTTGAGCACGGTGTGAGCTTTTATATTGAAACACCGAAGCATAAGCTTCTTTCCGACGCAGGTGCAACGGATATGTTTATACGAAACGCTGAGTTTTTGGGTGTACAGCTTGAAGCGGTTGACACGCTCATTCTAAGCCACGGTCACTACGACCATTCGGGTGGAATAATTCCCTTTGCAAAGCTCAACCCGACTGCGAAAATCTATATGCGGAGCAATGCAGGGGGAGAATATTACCACGATGAACGCTACATCGGAATTGACAAAGCGATACTGAAGCTTTCGCAGGTTGTGTTCACGGAGGATTACCTTGAAATTGATGATGAGCTGTCGCTGTTTTCGGGAATACGTGGAAACAGACTTCGTCCGAGAGGGAATAAGCTGTTATCGGAATTTGTTGAGGACGTCCAGCTCCTTGACAGATTTACCCACGAGCAATGCCTTGTGATTTCGGCTGAGGGAAAGAAAATTCTTGTGTCGGGTTGCGCACACAACGGCATAATTAACGTGCTGGACAGATACGCTGAAATTTACGGCGGAGTACCTGACGAGGTAATCAGCGGCTTCCATATGATGAAGAAGGGCGATTACACCGACGAGGAGATTGCTGAAATAAAAGAAACCGCTGAATTGCTTACAAAGCTTCCCACACGTTTCCATTCGGGGCATTGCACAGGCAAGCCTGCATTTGATATAATGAAGGAAATTATGGGCGAACAGCTTTGTGAAATTCACAGCGGCGATACGATAATGTGAGGTGCGAAAAATGGTAAGAGAAATTGTAAAGGACGTGCTTTTTCTGAAACAGAAATCCGAGCCTGCAACAAAAGACGATATGCAGGTTGCCCGTGACCTGCTTGACACGGTAATTGCAAACGAGGACAGATGCGTGGGAATGGCGGCGAATATGATTGGCGAGAGGAAAACAATCCTCACCGCTTACATCGGCAACGAATATATCATAATGATTAACCCAGTTATTGTTGACAAGTCGAAGCAGTTTTACGAAACAACGGAAAGCTGTCTTTCGCTGACGGGGGAACGTCCGACGAAGCGGTACAACGTGATTACCGTTGAGTATTACGACAAGAAGTGGAAAAAGAAAAAGCAGACCTTCAAGGAATTTGAAGCGCAGATTATTCAGCACGAAATGGACCACTTTGAGGGGATTATAATTTGAATTAGAAATTCGAAATTAGGAATGAGGAATTAATTAAGGGACAGCTATAAGCTGTCCCTTAATTTCACTGTACACATTCAAGATTTCACATTATTTGGATGCATCAATATATTTCCAGTAGCCTTTCAGATAAACACCGCCCGAAATTACGGTAAGCGCTGTTGCAATCCAGATAAGCACCTGATAAACGATATTTGCGATTTCAGCCATATTGCCTGTAAAATTAAAGCAAAGTCCGAGAAGAATTACAACCTCAGCAACCATTGTGAAAGCGGTTTTAAGCTTGCCCCAGATACCTGCCGCAACAACCACGCCCTCGTTTGCGGTTACAAGGCGTAAGCCAGAAACCATAAACTCACGGGTGATGATGATAAGCAGGGGAACAGACCCTACAATTCCAAGCTCACAGAAGCAAACAAGTGCTGCAATTACCAGCACCTTGTCAGCAAGTGGGTCAAGGAATTTTCCGAATGTTGTGATAAGGTTGCGGCTTCTTGCAATGTGTCCGTCAAGTGCATCGGTAATTGACGCAGCAATGAAGATTGCAAGGGCGATAATCTTGCTGAAAGGAACAAAATCCGTCAGCAGGAAGAACACGAAAAACGGAACGAGAATTACTCTCAGAAGCGTAAGCTTATTCGGCAGATTCATATACAATCTCTCCAATCAAATCATAGTCAAGAACATCGTCAATTCTAACCTTCACGAAGCAGCCGGGGAAAGGCTTCTTGTCGGGTGCGGTGAAGAAAATCTTTCCGTCAATTTCGGGAGCGTCAGCGGCGCTTCTTCCGAACCAGCATTCGCCGTAACGGTCAAAGCCCTCGGTAACAACCTCAAGGGTCTTGCCGATGAG
>JAZSHA010000022.1:0-3264 GCA_045533025.1 Oscillospiraceae bacterium | reverse complement strand
CTTACGAACCTTGCAAAGCATTTCCTTTTCAAGTGCGCTAAGCAGATACGACCCCTCAACAGCTGAGCTGTCCTGTTCCTCGCCTGCGGTACGTCCGATAATTACAACAGCGGAGTCGGACTCTGCTGCAATGTGAGCAACAAAATCATCATCGAGGGGCATTTCCTTTTGTGACCAAGGTTCACCACCCCAGCCTGCACCGTTGTCAAAAGGATTTTCTTCCTCCCACTTTGCGTAGGTGTCAATCAGCTCCTGATTAAGCTTTGCACCACAGCGCAGAAGTCCCTCGGTTATTCCCACAACCTCAGTAACATTTACCAGTCCCCCTGAGCCAGTGCCGCTTTTGTAGTAGTGACTCTGAATACGTCCGAAAACAGCCGTACACTTATCCTTGTCAAGAGGAAGCACGCTATTATCGTTTTTCAGCATTACAATACCCTCAGCGGCAACTTGTCTTGATTTGTCAATATATTTATTCCAGTCAAGAGTTATTTTAGCCATAACAGTTTCCTGCCTTTCAATGTAATTACAGATATTGTACTATATATTCGATTTTGTTGCAACAAAAAATTTGCTGTTAATAATAAATTTTTTATGTATACTTTTGCAGAATGTGAAAATAATAATCAAAGCAATTTTTGTAAATGCAGAAAGGATTTGATTATATGAAAAAACAGATTGCATTAATTCTTGCACTTGCTGTAAGTTCATCTCTTATGACAGCCTGCGGACGTGATGAAGAGCCTGAGCAAGGTGTGACAGATATGCCCGAAAATGCTGCTCAGACTGTTCGTTTTCTTAACTTCAAGCCTGAAAGTGCAACAGTTTACGAGGAAGTTGTAAAGACCTACGAGGAGCAGACAGGCAACAAGGTTATTGTTGAAACTGCCGCAAACAACACCTACGAACAGACTCTCAGCGCAAAGATGTCCACTTCCGAGGCTCCAACAATTTTTCAGGTGAACGGTCCGAGAGGATACGCAAACTGGAGGGATTACTGCTCTGATTTGAGCGGTACAAGAATTTACGCTGCTCTTACTGATAAGAATTCAGCATTGTCTGTTGACGGTGTGCCTTACGGTATTCCGTACACAGTTGAAGGCTACGGAATTATTTACAATGACGAAATTACTGAAAAGTATTTTGACCTTGCGGACAAGGCTGTTGAAATGGAGGATATGAGCGAGGTTAACAGCTTTGAGGAGCTGAAGGCTGTTGTTGAGGATATGCAGGCAAAGAAAGACGTGCTTGACATCAAGGGCGTTTTTGCCTGTACTTCCCTTAAACCGGGTGATGACTGGCGCTGGCAGACACATCTTGCAAATGTGCCGATTTACTACGAATTCACCAACAAGAACGTTGACCTGACAGGTGACGAAACAAAGGAAATCACCTTTGCCTACGGCGAAAATTTCCGCAACATTTTTGATTTGTATATCAATAACTCAACCGTTGACAGAAAGATGCTGGGTTCAAAGATTACCGACGAGTCAATGGCTGAATTTGCCCTCGGTGAGTGCGCAATGGTGCAGAACGGCAACTGGGCGTGGAGTCAGATTAATGGCATTGACGGCAACGTTGTAACTGCCGAAAATATCAAGTATCTGCCGATTTACACAGGTATGGACGGTGAAGAAAATCAGGGGCTCTGTATCGGCACGGAAAACTATTTCTGTATCAATTCTCAGGCTCCCGCTGAAGAACAGGCACCTGCCGCAGATTTCCTCTACTGGCTCTATTCCAGCGATATGGGCAAGGATTATGTAACAAACAAGCTTGGATTTATTGCTCCGTTTGACACCTTTGATGATGCTGAAACACCTGATGACCCGCTTACACGTGAGGTTCTCGACTGGATGGACGAAGATGGTATTGTGAATATCCCTTGGAACTTTACCCTTTTCCCAAGCCAGACTTTCAAGGAGGATTTCGGCGCTGCACTTCTTCAATATGCACAAGGCAGTATTGAATGGGCTGAGGTGGAGAAGGTTGTAACCGAAAGCTGGAAAACAGAAAGCTCATATCTTGCACAGTAACAAAGGGGCTGGTTAAAATTAAGAAGTATTTTCCTTTGTTTGTTCTGCCGACGTTAGTTGCTTTTGCGGCATTCTTTATTATTCCGTTTCTGATGGGAATTTATCTTTCCTTTAACAAATTCACCACAGTTGAAAATGCCCAATGGATAGGCTTCAAAAACTATGTGCTTGCTTTCAGTAATGCTGACTTTCTGCGTGCGCTTGGATTTACAGCGCTGTTCACGCTGGTTTCGGTTATAACCGTAAACATTTTTGCTTTTCTGCTTGCACTTGCGCTGACAAGTGCAGTAAGGGGCAAAAACGTATTCCGCACAATTTTCTTTATGCCCAATCTTATCGGCGGGATTGTGCTGGGCTATATATGGAATCTGATTATCAACGGCGTGCTGAATCGTTTCGGTGTAGATTTAAGTTACGATGCAAAATATGGCTTCTGGGGACTTATTATTCTTACCAACTGGCAGCTTATTGGTTATATGATGGTAATTTATATTGCCGGTTTGCAAAATATCCCCCGTGACCTGCACGAAGCAGCACAGATTGATGGTGCAACACGGTTTCAGGCTCTCAGACACGTTACAATTCCGATGCTTATGCCGTCAATTACAATCTGCACCTTTCTCACCCTGACAAACTCATTCAAGCTATTCGACCAGAATCTCGCCCTTACCGCGGGTGCACCTGCAAGAAAAACGTCAATGCTTGCGCTGGACATTTATAACACCTTCTACGGGCGTGCAGGCTGGCAGGGTGTAGGTCAGGCAAAGGCGGTAATCTTCTTCCTTATTGTGGCGCTGATTGCCTTTGCACAGCTTAAATTCACAAGCAGCAAGGAGGTTGAAAGCTGATGACGAAAAAACGTAACAACATCATTCTTTTCTGTTTTCTCATACTGCTGGCGGCGTTGTTTTTGTTCCCGATTTTTATTGTTGTAATCAACTCCTTCAAGACCAAATTCAGCATTATGGGCAGTCCGTTTACCCTGCCTGGCAGCAACACCTTTGCAGGACTTGAAAACTATATTACGGGTATTCAAAGCTCAGGTATCTTAGGCGCATTTCTGCGTTCATTGTTTATTACAGTGCTCTCCGTGCTGGTGATTGCGCTGCTTTGCTCAATGACAGCATGGTATCTTGTACGAGTGAAGAATTTTCTCACTGGAGCAATTTACAAAACCTTTCTTTTCAGCATGATTGTGCCGTTTCAGATGGTTATGTACACGATGACC
>JAZSHA010000104.1:0-3764 GCA_045533025.1 Oscillospiraceae bacterium | reverse complement strand
AGATTCTCCATATGATTTTTACGCAGAAAAGCCGTATCAGGCAGATTGCGCTTCATCATTTCCGTCCCCATACCATCAAGGACTATCAGCACAACGTTCTTATAGTATTTATCAAGATAAGCGTCAAGCTTTGGCAAAGTGGGATACTCATAATGTGCACGATAATATTTCAGAATTGAAGAAATAATATTTACAGGACACCTTGTATAATCGGGATATGACAGCATTTACACCGCTCCTTTCCAATAATATGCCGAAAAGGCTTGTACCTTTACAGATTTGCAGCCATTTTTTTCAAAGACTGGCGAATTAATTCTTCAACTGACAGTGACGGGTCAAGCTTTGCAACGACAGAAGCTGCTTCTGTCTGGCTGTAACCGAGAACAACAAGTGCGGAAATCGCTTCGGAAGTATTTCCTCCGCTTACTGCCGCTTCGTAATTAATATCTGCGTTACCCGAAACGGTAAGCTGCTCCTTGGCAATCTTGTCCTTGAGTTCGAGAACAACTCGCTGAGCAAGCTTTGGTCCGACACCCTTTGTTTTGGTGAAAGCCTTGTAGTCGCCTGTTGCAACTGTTAAAGCGAAACGTTCAGGATTAGTATCGGAAAGGATAGCAAGACCAGCCTTTGGTCCTACACCTGAAACGGAGAGAAGCATTTTAAAGCAGTTAAGCTCCTGCTCGGTTGAAAAACCGAACAGTTCAACGCAGTCCTCACGAACGTGGAGATATGTAAGAAGCATAGCCTCCTCACCTGTTCTGCCAATCTGAGAAAGGGTTGCAAGTGTTGTACGGCAGGCATAGCCGACTCCGCCGCACTCGATTACTGCAATGTCAGTACCCTTATGTATAATCTTTCCTCTTACACTGTATATCATAATTCAATCTCCTCAAATTCCCTGTTTAAGCTTCAATGTGCCGCTGGAATGGCCGTGGCAGATTGCAATTGCAAGTGCGTCGGCTGTATCATCAGGCTTCGGTACGGTAGCAAGCCCGAGAATTTTTCTTGTCATCTCCATAACCTGCGGTTTTTCGGCACGTCCGTAACCTACTACGGATTGCTTAACCTGAAGCGGTGTATATTCATATATCGGGATACCTGCGTTGGTTGCGGCAAGCAAGGTTACCCCCCTTGCCTGAGCAACGTCGATACCTGTTTTCTGGTTAGTGTTGAAAAAAAGTTTTTCAATTGCCATTACGTCGGGTTTGAATGTGGTGATAACCGTGTTCATATCATCGAAAATTGTTTTCAGACGAATGGTAAAATCAATTCCCGCTTCGGTTGTAATTGCACCAAAATGGATTGGTGTAAACTTGTATCCATCGTACTCCACAACACCGAAACCGACTATTGCATAGCCTGGGTCTATACCTAAAATTCTCACGAACACACTTCCCCCATCATAATAACAATTAATTATACCACATAATTGCAACTTCTGCAATATTTTTTTGAAAGTTATTGTAATTTTCCTTTTAATATTGTATAATTATTCTGATATTTTATTTTTATATATCGGAGGAACACAAAATGGATTTACAGGAACTCAGAAATCAGATAGATGAAATTGACGGAGAGATACTCGACCTCTTTGCAAAGCGTATGGAGGTATGCCGTGGAGTTGCGGAATACAAGCGTGTGAATAATCTTCCCGTTATGCAGGGGGGACGTGAAAAGCAGGTGCTTGACCGTATCCGCGATAAGTCCCCTGACGATTTGAAGGACGGCGCAGCTATGCTGTTTCAAAGCATTATGGACATTAGCAAATGTATTCAGAATATGGAATTACAGCGTGACTCTCACCTTTCCTCTCCTATTCCATTCATTCCTGAAAACGCAAAAAAAATAGCTTGTCAGGGCACTATGGGTGCCTACTCCGAAGCAGCCTGCAAGAAGCTTTTCGGTGACAAGCCTGCTGTATTTTATCACGCATTTGAGGACGTCTTCAACGCTGTCGAAAGCGGTGAAGCTGACTATGGTATTCTGCCGCTTGAAAATTCAACCATCGGAACTATTTCCGAAACTTATGATTTAATGGCAAAACACGGCTGCAACATATGCTCAATTGTACGAGTTGAAATTACTCATTGTCTTGCGGCTTGTAAAGGAGCAACTCTTGACGGTATTAAGTATGTTTATTCCAAAGCAGAAGCACTTTCACAGTGCTCCGAATTCTTAAAGGAAAACAAGCTTGTTCGCCGTGAATACGCAAACACAGCACTTTCCGCTGAACTTATCAAAGAACGCAACGACCCGAATATTGCCTGCATCTGTTCAAGAAGCTGTGCAGAGCTTTACGGACTTGAAATTGTCAATGACAGAATTGCTGACGCATATCCTAATTATACACGCTTTATCTGCTTCACAAAGGACTACATATCCCCTGTTGACTCGGATATTATCAGCGTTTGTCTTTCTATCCCCAACACTCCAGGTTCGCTGTACCGTATGCTTACAAAGTTCTCGGTTGCAGGTCTGAACCTTACCAAAATTGAAAGTAAGAACATTGCTGGAAGTGATTTTGAAGTGCTGTTCTATCTTGATTTCAAGGGCAGCATTAACGACCAGAAAGTTGTTTCTCTGCTTCACGATTTGGAAAATGAAATGTCATTCTTCCGTTTCCTTGGCACATTCAAGGAAGTTCTGTAACGAGGTGACTTATGGCTGAAATTACTGTTTCTGTTATTGTTGCGTGCGCAGGAAGCTCAACCCGTATGGAAGGTGTAAACAAACAGCTTGTTGAACTGGACGGAATTCCTGTTGCGATACGCTCAATGCTTGCTTTCGAGGGACTTGACGAGGTTACTGAAATCATTGTTTCTGCGAGAGAAAGCGACATTTCCGAAATTGAAAGGCTTGCCGAAAATCACGGCGTAACAAAGTTCAAATGTGCGGTTGCAGGCGGAGAAACACGTCAGCAGTCGGTGCTGAAAGCATTTGCACAGGTTGACAAAGCAACAAGATTAATTGCAATTCACGATGGTGCACGTCCCTTTGTAAAGGCTGAACACATTCGCCAGTGTATCAAGGACGCTTCAATTTTCGGCGGTGCAACTCTTGGTGTACCTGTCAAAGACACGCTTAAAGTTGTCGACGGCGGGCTGATTATTGACACGCCTAACCGCAGACAGCTTTACATTACTCAGACTCCGCAGATTTTCCGCAAGGATGTATATGTAAAGGGCATTAACTTTGCAAACGACCACGAGCTTGATTTTACCGATGATTGTCAGCTTGTGGAGGCTGTGGGTGTCAAGGTTAATATGACGGTTTCAGATTATAAGAATATTAAGATTACCACGCCTGAAGATTTGGCGATTGCCAAAGTTTTTCTTGAAATGGAGTGTTCTGAATGATTAGAATAGGTCACGGATATGACGTACACAAGCTTGTTGAGGGACGAAAGCTTATTCTCGGTGGTGTGGATATTCCTCACGAAACGGGTTTGCTTGGACACTCGGACGCTGATGTTGTTGTTCACGCTATTATGGACGCTATGCTTGGTGCGCTGGCACTTGGCGACATCGGCAAGCACTTCCCTGACACTGAACCTCTTTACAGAGGTGCAGACAGCATTAAGCTGTTAAAAAGGGGTTCGGAAATTTTTGTTGAACAGGGGTACTCCGTTGGAAACATTGACAGCACGATTATTTGTCAGGCACCTAAACTTGCTCCGCATATTGATACGATGAGAAAAAATATTGCCGAGGCTATCGGGTGCGATATTTCGCAAGTAAGCGTTAAGGCTACTACTGAGGAAAAGC
>JAZSHA010000223.1:0-6103 GCA_045533025.1 Oscillospiraceae bacterium | reverse complement strand
TCTAAAAAAATAGTAGCCAAATCGAAAATTTTGTGATATAATAATTATGAGCATTTGTTTCTGCTCGTATTTTCGTTTATAAAAGGTTGTCCTGAAAGGAAAGGATGGTAAAATGAATAAAAATATGAACCTTCAGGATGTTTTTCTTAATCAGCTGAGAAAGGATAAAGTGCCTGCAACATTTATACTTACCAACGGCTTCCAGTTTAAGGGGGTCGTAAAGGGCTTTGACAGTTATGTTGTGATTCTCGAGAGTGAAGGCAAACAGGAGCTGGTGTTTAAACACGCTATCTCAACAATTGTTCCTTCCAAAACAATTTCAATTCTGGATTCGGAACAGTAAGCTATGAATACTATTACAGTAAGAATACTTGTATTTTTTCTGTCGCTTTTTATTCTTGTAACGGTTTCAAGTCAGATAATCCTTCAAACTAAAGAGGATTATGTTACTGAAACGGCAATTATTTACTCGTCGGCTGAAAAGGTAACTTTTCAGGGCGTGTATGTCAGAAATGAGACTGTTATAAACAGCAATGCAAACGGTGTGCTGAGTTATACCTGCAATGACGGCGGGAAAATCGCAAACGGTTCAGTAATTGCTTATGTTTATGAAACTGAAAATGATATTTACATTAATCAGCGTATTGAAAAACTGAAGGAAGAGGTTGAACTCCTTGAAAGTGCTCAGAATCCCGGTACAACCGAGGTTACCAGTCCTAAGGAAATTTTGCCGCTGATTGACCAGCAATATCAGACAATTGCTTTCCTTATTGCAGAAAATGATTTGGAAGCACTTGCTGAAGAAAGAAAAAAGCTTCAGACTCTTATGGGCATTTATCAGATTATCATTAATGAGGAAACTGATTTTAATGATGCGATAGATGAACTTAACTCAGAAATCAGAGAGCTTGAAAAACGTAAAAAAGAACCAAAAAGTGAGATTACAGCTGATGCAACAGGATATTTCATAAGCTATATAGATGGGTATGAAAATATCCTTAATCCTGATGTCATCAATAACCTTACTGTGGATAAGATTAATGATATAATCAGTAATGCCGATAAAAGCGGTTCAAGTAAAGCTATAGGTAAAATGGTTGACGGTTATGAATGGAAAATGGTTGGTATTGTAAATGCTGATGATACCTCATTTCAAACAGGGAGTAGCGTAACTGTTAAGTTTGCTTCAACTCCCGATACCGTTACAGCTGTTATCGAGGATATAATCGAATCAGATAATCCTGAAGAAAGTATAATTGTGCTCAGCTGCGATGAGCTTACGTTCAGTCTTGTGCAGCGTAGAGTTGAAAGAGTGGAAATTATTCTTAATGACTATGAGGGAATAAAGGTTCCACGAAAAGCTATCCGATTTAACAAGGATAACGATAAGGGTGTTTATATTCTTCTCGGTCAGAGAATTGCTTTCAAGAAAGTTAATCCTATATATGAATGTGAAGAATATATTCTTTCTCAGATTACTTCGGACGGTGAGTATTTAAGTGTATATGATGACATAATTTGCGAGGGCGAAATTTCAGCGGATTATTATGTTGAAGAAACAATGCCCGATGAACCTGAAGAATCCGAAACGGAATCTGAGACTGAAGAAACTGTTAATTCTTAAATCCTGAAAGAGGTGAACTATGGATTTCACGATTTCGGAAAATCTGAAACGAATACGATATGACATTGATGAAGCTAAGGCGAAATACAGAAAGCGTGATGATACGGTAAGGCTTATGGCTGTAACCAAAACTGTTCCGTATGAGCGTGTAAATTACGCAGTAAGTGAAGGCGTAACGCTTCTTGGTGAAAATCGTGTTCAGGAGTATCTTTCAAAAAAGGATTTCTATGATAAAAATGCCGAGGTGAATTTTATCGGGCATTTGCAGTCGAATAAAATTAAGTATATTATAGACAGTGTTACAATGATACATTCTGTTGACAGCTTTAGGCTGGCGGCTGAAATTGACAAACAGGCTGAAAAAATACATAAATGTATGGACGTGCTGATTGAAGTGAATATCGGCAGGGAAGATAGCAAAAGCGGAGTTTTTCCCGAAATGTTGGAGGAGATTGTCTGTGAAGCTTCACAGCTTGAAAATATAAAAATAAGAGGATTGATGACAATTCCTCCGATATTTGAAGCTGAAAAGTCTTTTGAAAAAATGCAGGGACTTTTCAATGATTTACAGGAAAAACGGATAGATAATACTCAAATAGACACCTTGTCTATGGGAATGTCATCCGATTATGCCCTTGCCGTTAAATACGGCTCGAATATAGTAAGAATAGGTTCCGGAATTTTTGGGACAAGAAAATAAAAAGAGAGGACGATAAAAATGAGTTTTATTGGCAATTTGAAGGAAATGCTCGGTATGGAAACTGAGGAAATGGACGATATTGAGTTTGACAACACAACTGATAATGAAGTAAATGATGAAATCGGTAAAAGAAATAAGGTTGTAAATATTCACGCAACTGCACAGCTTCAGGTTATTCTTGTTAAGCCGGAGGTGTTCCAGGACACAAAGCAGATTGCTGACCACCTTAACTCCAAGAAAACTGTTGTGCTCAACCTTGAGTCTACAACTCCCGACGTAACAAGAAGAATTATTGACTTCCTCGGCGGTGTTGCTTATGCAAACGGCGGTAACATCAAGCCAGTTGCAAATAATACATTTATCATCACACCATATAACGTTGGTTTCGTTGGCGAAGACCTTGTTGGTGAGCTTGAAAATAATGGCGTATTCCTTTAATAATGGGAAAGCTTAACAGCTATTATTCCAAGCTTCCTGAGGATGATAGGATACTTGTTTCGCATATTCTGGATATGATTGAAATATGCGAAAAAAGCTATCAGCCGAAGTTTTCGTTTTTTCTTGACGAACGACAGGTTCTGCTTACCGAAAATGTGATGCAGGAACAGCATTGTGAACATTATGGCTTTTTCGGCGGTTACGATAATGCATCAAGAAAAGTGCTTGGTATTTTTCCACCGTATTGGGACAACGAAGAAATCTACCCCATAACAGCTTTATCTATAAAGTACAGAGAGTCGGACAAGCTTACACACCGTGATTTTCTCGGAGTGTTTATGTCAAGACAGATAAAGCGTAATATGCTTGGAGATATCGTTGTAGGCAAGGGAATTGCAACCGTTTTTGTTTATAATACAGTGAAAGATATGCTGATGTCTGAAATCAGTAAAATAGGCTCTGTCGGGGTGAAAATTACTGAAACAGATGGCCTTGATTTTCAGATTGAACAATCATTTACTGAAAAAACAGGTACAGTTTCATCAATGAGACTGGACAGCATAGTAAGTGTGGCATCGGGGCTGAGCCGTGAAAAATCCGCAAGTCTTATTAAGGGTGGCAATGTTACGGTTATGTATAATGTTGTTGAAACACCGTCTTATCAGATGAGTGAAGGCGAAATTTTTTCAGTACGAGGAAGCGGCAAGTTTATACTTTTTTCGGTAAACGGAAAAACAAAAAAAGATAGAATTCATATAACAATAAAAAAATATATTTAATGAGGTGATATCTATGTTGAGCGTTAAAGATATTAATAATAAGCGCTTTGAACAGGCAAGACCAGGTTACAAGCCTGAGGAAGTTGATGATTTCCTCAGAGAAATTGCACACCAGATTACACAGTATCAGAAGGATAAGGAAGAAACAGAAAAGAAAATCGCAGTCCTTGTTGATAGCGTGAGAGAATATAAAAAGGACGAGGACGCTCTCAAGGACGCTCTTATCGGTGCTCAGAAGCAGGGAAGAGCTGTTATTGCTGATGCTCAGGCTCAGGCTGATAAAATTCTTGCAGACGCAAGAGCAAAGGCTGATGAAATTATCGGTTCTACAAGAGTTCAGCTTGAAAAGGAAAAACGCTGCCTTATAAAGATGCAGCAGGAAGTATCCGATTTCAAGGCAAATCTTCTTAATATGTACAAGCAGCATCTTGAACAGATTACTGCAATTCCTGATTATGACGATGATGACGAAGATGAGGAAATTGCTGAAGAAGTAGCTGAAGCTATTCAGGAAGCTGCACAGAAGGAAGAGGCGGCTCCTGCTCCTCAGGTTGTACCTCAGGATATGGAAGCAACAAAGGTTCTTGATAATCCATTCAAGACAGAAAGAAGCAGCTTCCCATTTGACAATGCAGTAGCTAATGCATCTAAAACCGAAAACAAGTTCGGAGAATTAAAATTCGGACAGAATAAATAAAATCCAAGGAGAGAGATAACCAATGGCACAGGATTACAATTCCACACTCAATCTTCCTCAGACCGAATTTTCAATGCGTGGAAACCTTACACAGAAGGAACCTGCAATGATTGAAGGCTGGGAAAAGGACAGAACATATTATGATATGATTAAGAAGAACGAGGGTAAACCTCTTTATGTTCTTCATGACGGACCTCCGTATGCAAACGGTGATATTCATATGGGTACAGCCCTTAATAAGGTTCTCAAGGATATTATTGTAAGATATAAGAATATGAACGGCTTTTGTGCTCCATATATTCCTGGTTGGGATACACACGGCCTTCCAATCGAATTGAGAGCACTTAAGGAAATTGGCGTTGAAAACGGTGCAATTTCTGCTGTTGAACTCAGAAAGCATTGTCACGAATACGCTCTCAAGCAGGTTGATAATCAGAGAAAGCAGTTCCAGCGTCTTGGCGTATGGGGCGACTTTGATGACCCATACCTCACTTTGAAGCCTGAATTTGAAGCAAGACAGGTTGAAATTTTTGGTGATATGTACGGTAAGGGATACATCTACAAGGGACTCAAACCTGTATATTGGTGTCCTGATTGTCAGACAGCTCTTGCTGAAGCTGAGATTGAGTACGATAATGACCCATGCCATTCTATCTATGTAAAGTTCAAAGTTGTTGATGATAAGGGCAAGCTTTCTGCTCTTGGTATTGACCTTGATAAAACATATTTTGTTATCTGGACAACTACAACATGGACACTTCCTGGTAACCTTGCTATCTGTCTTGGTCCTGATTATGAGTATACTGTTGTTCAGGCTAATGGTGAAAATTATGTTATGGCAGCTGAGCTTGTCAAGTCAACAATGGCAGCTGCAAAGATTGAAGATTATACAACAGTAGGCTCTATCTACGGCAGAGAGCTGGAATATATCCAGACCAAGCACCCGATTATGGACAGAAACTCAATGGTTATCGTAGGTGACCACGTTACACTTGAAAGCGGTACAGGCTGTGTTCATACAGCACCCGGCTTTGGTGTTGATGACTTTGAAGTTTGCAAGAAGTATCCTGAAATCGGTATTGTTGTACCTGTTGATGCTAAAGGCGTTCAGACTGCTGAGGCTGGTAAGTATGCAGGTCTGACAACAACTGATTCAAATAAGGTTATCGCTCAGGACCTCGAAGATTGCGGTGCACTTTTTGCACTCGAAAAGATTGTCCACCAGTATCCACACTGCTGGAGATGTAAGAATCCTGTTCTTTTCCGTGCAACAGAGCAGTGGTTCTGTTCCGTTAAGGACTTTAAGGACGAAGCTATCAAGGCTATCGACGAAGTTCAGTGGATTCCTGAATGGGGTCAGGACAGAATCAAGGGCATGGTAACTGACAGAAGTGACTGGTGTATTTCCCGTCAGCGTACATGGGGTGTTCCAATTCCTGTTGTTTACTGTAAGGATTGTGGAAAGCCTGTTGTTACAGCTGAAACAATTAAGGCTGTTTCCGATATGTTCCGTGCAGAAGGTGCAAACTCCTGGTACATCAAGGACGCTAAGGAATTCCTTCCAGCTGGAACAAAGTGTGAATGTGGCTGCACAGAATTTGAAAAGGAAAAGGATATATTTGACGTTTGGTTTGATAGCGGCGTAACCCACAAGGCTGTTATGGAAGAACGTGGATTTGAAACACCTGTTGACCTGTATCTTGAAGGTGCTGACCAGTACAGAGGTTGGTTCCAGTCCTCACTTCTTACATCTGCTGCAACAGCTGGCAAATCACCATATAAGGCAGCTTGTACTCACGGTTGGGTAGTTGACGGTGAAGGTAAGGCAATGCATAAGTCCCTCGGCAACGGTGTTGCTCCAAATG
>JAZSHA010000160.1:0-4354 GCA_045533025.1 Oscillospiraceae bacterium | reverse complement strand
CTTCGATGATAAGCACGTTGTTTACGTCTGGATTGACGCACTTTCCAACTATATCACCGCCCTCGGCTATGAGAACAGCGCTCACGATGACTACAGCAAGTTCTGGCCTGCTGACGTGCATATGGTTGCAAAGGACATTATGCGTTTCCACGCTATCATCTGGCCTGCAATGCTTATGGCTCTCGAGCTTCCGCTCCCTGAACACCTTGCTGTTCACGGCTGGATTACCTTCAACGGACAGAAGATGTCCAAGTCTATGGGCAACGTTGTTGACCCGTTTGTACTGGGACAGCGTTACGGCGCTGACGCTATCCGTTACCATATTCTCCGTGAAATGGCTATCGGTGCAGACAGCTCCTTCTCTAACGAAATTATGATTAACCGCATCAACTCCGACCTTGCAAACGGTCTTGGCAACCTTGTTTCAAGAACAGTTGCAATGGTTATTAAATATTTTGACGGAACACTCCCAACCGAAAAGCAGGCAGGCGAATTTGATGATGCTCTCATCGAAGCTGTAAAGGCACTACGCCCTGCTGTTGACGAAGCTGTTGAAAACACACAGCTCAACGTTGCTCTCGCTGAAATCTTCAAGGTTGTTTCCGCTGCTAACAAGTACATCGACGAAACAACCCCTTGGGTGCTTGCAAAGGACGAAGCAAACAAGCCAAGACTTGCAGCTGTTCTTTACAATCTCCTCGAAGCAATCCGTGTTACAACAACTCTCCTCTCCGCATTTATGCCTACAGATATGCCTAAGGTATGGGAGCAGATTGGTGCAGCTGCTGAACACGTTACTTACGAAAAGGCTGCTGAATACGGCGTACTTCCTGCTGACGTAACTGTTAAGAAGGGAGACGTTATCTTCCCAAGAATTGATGTTGATAAGGAAATTGACGAGCTTAACGCTCTGATAATGGCTGCTGCTCCTAAGGAAGAGGACGCTGACAAGGCTAATCTTGTTCCTATCTCCGAAACAATCGGCATTGACGATTTCTGCAAGGTTGATTTAAGAGTTGCAGAGGTTAAGGAGTGCGAGAAAATTCCTAAGGCAAAGAAGCTTCTGAAGCTTCAGCTTGATGACGGTTTCGGTTTGCGTCAGGTCGTTTCGGGTATCGCAAAGTGGTACGAGCCTGCTGACCTTATCGGAAAGAAGGTTATCGTTGTAGCAAACCTTTCTCCTGCAAAGCTTTGCGGAGTTGAGTCCAACGGTATGATTGTTGCCGCTTCCGTGGGCGAGGATGCAAAGGTACTCTTTGTTGACAAGGATATCCCTAACGGTTCTAAATTAAGCTAAGAAACAGGCGGATAAATTCCGCCTGTTTTTGTTGAAAGGATTTTACTATGTTCAGAGATATGCGACGCTTCAAACAGGCACTCACAAAGGAGAAATGCGAGGAAATCATCCGCAGGTGTACTTCGGGCACGCTTGCTCTTTTTGGGGACAACGGCTACCCCTATGCTGTACCGCTGAGTTATTTCTACGGTGACGGGAAGATTTACTTTCACTGTGCAAAAGAGGGACACAAGATTGACGCTGTAAAGAATTGCCCCAAGGCTTCATTCTGCGTAATCGAAAGCGACGGGGTAATCCCCGAAAAGTTCACCACGGCATACAGAAGCGTGATTGCTTTCGGGCAGGTGCGTATTATTGACAGCCCTGATGAAATGCGCAGGGCGATTACAATGCTGTCGGACAAGTATTCACCCAATATGGACAGTGAGCGTGACAAGGAAATCGACGAATTTTTCAGCCGTCTTTGTATGCTGGAGCTTACCGTTGAGCATATGACGGGCAAGCAGGGACTTGAAATGATGGGGCAATAATATGGAAATGACATTTTCTTCTCCGCAGATGTTCGGCTTCGTTGTAAGGGCAATTCTGACCATTGCTTTTCCGTTTATATGTATGTTTATTACTTACAAGAAATTTGACGGCAGAATTTTCCCCTTTGTAATTGGACTTGTTGCGGTTAACCTGCTTGTTCTTCCCCGTGCACTGTTGAGGGATATGCTCGTGCCTGACAGCGGTGATTTTACGATGAGGCTTATCCTGTCATCACTTATCGGTGCATTCTGCGAGGAAACCGCACGCTTTCTTATGTTCAGGTATATGCTGAAAAATTACGATACCCTTACCGATGCGATCTGCTACGGAATAGGTCACTACGGAATGGAGGTTATTCCAAGCGTAAGCTTTTGTTTTGATGCAATTGCCACAGGTTCAAAGCTGAACAGTATGGGGTTTGAAGCAATGGTTGCAGGCTTGTCAGCGGAAGAAGCCGATGCACTTATAAAACAGATTGAAATTTACACGTCAATAGGATTTTTGGAACACGCAGATGTTATGTTTGGCTGGATTGCTTCACTTGCAATGCAGATTGCCTGGTCGGTGCTTGTTTTCACGGCTGCATACAGGCAGGATTATCGTAAATTCTACTTTGCTGCACTTCTGCTGCACGTTGTGGCAAACGTGCTTCTTTATAATACAATTATAAGTTTAATCGGTGCGGCGGCTATGTGCTATATTGCGTATCGTGTCGCAAAAAGCAGTGAGCTTCCCATTACTCATTCGGAATATTATGATTAAAACAAAGGAGAATAACTATGCTTGAATATATCGACTCACACGCACATTACGATGACGATGCTTTCGACAGCGACCGTGACGAGCTGCTTGTCCGTGTACACGAGGGCGGCGTGAAATACATTATAAATATGGGCTGTAATATGGAGCGTTCACGCTTTTCGGTGGAGTACGCAAACAAGTTTCCTTTCATCTATGCGGCGGTGGGAATTCACCCCGAGGACGTGGACAAGGCACCTGCCGATTACCTTGAACAGCTCCGTAAGTGGGCGGCTGACCCGAAGGTTGTTGCAATCGGTGAAATCGGACTTGATTATCATTACGACGGCTATGACGCTGAATTGCAGAAGAAAATTTTTGAGGAACAGCTTGATTTGGCACAGGAACTCGACCTGCCTGTTGTAATTCACTCCCGTGACGCAACGGAGGACACGCTGAACATTCTCCGCAAGCGCGGCAATGTGAACGGTGTAATGCACTGCTTCTCAGGTTCAGCGGAAACCGCAAAGCAGATGCTTGAGCTTGGTCTGCATATCAGCTTTACAGGCGTGCTGACGTTCAAAAATGCTAAAAAGGCAATCGGAGCGCTGGGGGTTGTGCCTATGGACAGACTCCTGCTTGAAACGGACTGCCCCTATATGGCACCTGAGCCAAACCGTGGAAAGCGCTGCGACAGCAGTATGATTGTACACGTCATTGACAAGATTGCCGCTGAAAAGGGTATTGCTCCCGAAGCGGTTGCACATCAGACTGTGGAGAACACGCTGAAGCTGTTTTATAAAATAAAATTATAATTAGTTGGGGCGTATCATAAAAACAAAATACGTCAGTATTTTGTTTTTGTGAAAATTGGGAGAAAATTTTCCAAAGGTATTGACAAATGGAAAAAGCGGTGTATAATATTAATTAGCACTCAGAAAGAAAGAGTGCTAACACATTCGGACATAAAGTGCTAAAATCTGCTGAAAAGTCCGAAATTACTTATGTTAATAAAGTTTCATATATCGAAAGGAGTTTTTAAAATGATTATCAAACCAACTGAAGACAGAGTTCTTATTAAAATGACAGAGGCTGAGGAAACTACCAAGAGCGGTATCATTCTTGCAGGCGCAGCTAAGGAAAAGCCGCAGATTGGCGAAATTATTGAAGTTGGCCCAGGCGGTCTGGTTGACGGCAAGGAAGTAAAAATGTATGTTCAGAAGGGACAGAAGGTTCTTATTTCCAAGTACAGCAGCAATGATGTTAAGATTGACGGTGTTGAATATTCATTCGTACGTCAGAGTGACATTCTCGCAATCGTTGAATAATCAGAATTGATATACTATATTTAAAAGGAGTTTTTTACTATGGCTAAGGATATTATTTACGGTGAAGACGCAAGAAAGGCTCTTCAGGCAGGTATTGACAAGCTTGCAAACACAGTTAAAATCACACTCGGTCCTAAGGGCAGAAACGTTGTTCTCGACAAGAAGTTCGGTGCACCTCTCATCACTAACGATGGTGTAACAATTGCTAAGGAAATCGAACTTGAGGACGCTTTCGAAAATATGGGTGCACAGCTCGTTAAGGAAGTTGCTACAAAGACAAATGGCGCTGCTGGTGACGGTACAACAACTGCTACACTTCTCGCTCAGGCTCTTATCCGTGAGGGTATGAAGAACGTTGCTGCAGGCGCTAACCCTATGATTGTAAGAAAGGGTATGGCTAAGGCTGTTGAGGCTGCTGTTGAGGCTATCAAATCCAACTCCAAGGCTGTTGCAGGTTCTG
>JAZSHA010000206.1:0-2191 GCA_045533025.1 Oscillospiraceae bacterium | reverse complement strand
CGCACGGGTGATGATTTCAGTTGTATTTTCAGTCATAATATCACCTCAATTCGGAATGCGTAATGCGGAATTAAAACAAATGCGAACGCATTTGTTTACGGGTTTTTGCGTTGCAAAAACCCGTGGTTTCATAAACAGATTGTTTGCTGATTATTAATTCAGCATTCCTAACTCCGAATTACTTCTTAGTAACCTTAGTGCCTTCACGTGTTTCAGTAATAACATAACCCATCTCAGCAATCTTATCACGGATTTCATCAGCAAGTGCAAAATTCTTTGCCTTTCTTGCCTCCTTGCGCTCCTCAATAAGCTTTGTGATTTCCTCAGGAATGTCATCACCTGCATTGGAGTTGCTCTCGGCAAGCTTCTTAGCCGCATCAACAAGACCAATGCCGAGCACCTTGTCGAAGTCCTCGATAAGAGCAAGCTTTGTTGCGTTTGTTGTGTCAGCTTTAAGTACATCGTAAACCGCTGTTACAGCAAGAGCTGTATTCAGGTCGTTATCCATAGCCTCTGTAAAGCCAGCCTTTAAGCTGTCAAAAGCAGCCTTGTCAACAGCGCTGTTATCGAAAAGTGTTGCAACCTTTGCAGCAAGCTTGTTGTATGCAACAGCTGCGTTGTCGAGATTTTCGTAGCTGAAAACGAGGGACTTGCGGTAGTGGGACTGCAAGCAGAAGAAGCGGTAAACAAGCGGATTGTAGCCCTTTTCTTCAAGGAGAGAAACTGTCAGGAACTCACCCTTGGACTTACTCATCTTGCCGCCTGTTGTGTTCAGGTGGTGAACGTGGAACCAGTAGTTGCACCACTCGTGACCAAGGTATGCTTCACTCTGAGCGATTTCGTTTGTGTGGTGAGGGAATGCGTTGTCGATACCGCCGCAGTGGATATCGAGGTATTCGCCGAGATTTTTCATACTGATGCAGGAGCATTCAATGTGCCAGCCAGGATAGCCAACACCCCATGGACTGTCCCACTTCAGTTCCTGGTCATCAAACTTGGACTTGGTAAACCAAAGAACAAAGTCAGCCTTGTTCTTCTTGTTGGAGTCCTCCTCAACGCCCTCACGAACGCCTACAGCAAGGTCTTCCTCGGTGAAATCGTTGAAAACGTAATACTTGTCAAGCTTTGAAGTGTCAAAGTAAATGTTTCCGCCAGCCTCGTAAGCGTAGCCCTTTTCGATAAGGGAGCTGATAACGCGGATAAATTCGTCGATGCAGCTTGTAGCAGGCTCAACAACCTCAGGTGTCTTGATGTTCAGCTTTGCGCAGTCAGCAAAGAAAGCATCTGTGTAGAACTTTGCGATTTCCATAACTGTCTTGTGCTCACGCTTTGCGCCCTTGAGCATCTTGTCATCACCTGTGTCGCCGTCGCTGGAAAGGTGTCCAACGTCTGTAATATTCATAACTCTTGTCACGTCATAGCCAACGTAACGGAAATATTTTTCCAGCACGTCCTCCATAATATAGCTGCGGAGGTTGCCGATGTGTGCGTAGTGGTAAACTGTAGGTCCGCAGGTGTACATGCTTACCTTGTTCTCAAAGCGTGGCTTGAATTCGTCCTTTGTTCTTGTAAGTGTGTTGTATAATTTCATCTTATTATTCCTCTCTGTATAATTTTCAATAAATTATGTAGGGAACGGTTTCCCGTTCCGTATATTACAATATTTCCACAAAAAATTCCGAATTACGCATTCCGAATTCCGAATTATTTGTTATTCAGCCTGTTCCCAATCTCAGCAATTTCAAGCTTGTTAATCTGCTTTTCAAGTTTTTCGATACGCATAAGATGTGCACAAAGCTCCTGTGCAACTGGGTCGGGAATGTGCACCTGGTCAAGGTCGCTGTTGGTAACCTTCTTGCCGTTGCGTTTTACAATTCTCGCAGGAACACCAACTGCTGTACAGTTGGGAGGAACTTCCTCAAGAACAACAGCATTCGCCGCAATCTTGGCGTTGTCCCCAACCTTGAACGGGCCGAGAACTCTTGCGCCCGAACCGACCATAACATTATTGCCGAGAGTAGGGTGACGCTTAAGTCGGATCGTAGCCATGTCGTTCTGTGAGCCAAGGAGTTGCTGCTTGCTGTTGTCTTCCTAAGACCGCTTGGCCTCCGACTTCCCCAACCTTGAACGGGCCGAGAACTCTTGCGCCCGAACCGACCATAACATTATTGCCGAGAGTAGGGTGACGCTT
>JAZSHA010000137.1:0-3863 GCA_045533025.1 Oscillospiraceae bacterium | reverse complement strand
CCCTTTCTGTACGGGTATACTACCCGATTTCCTACCCATTTCCATATGTTTTTTTATTTATCCCACCCTTTTTATGCTATTAGGGTAGTGTGAAAAAGCGTTATTTTTGTTAATATAGTATCTGCAAGGGTAAAAGAGAGTATATATCCTGCCTCGTTAAGGGTACTCGATAGACAAAAATTGTTCAGCAATCTTTGTATTTGTTCCTGTGGGTGCGCCAACATACACAGGAACCACCCGTCTATAATTTTATCATATTGCACTGATTTAGTCAAGAATGTTAAAAATTGTAAAGGAGAAAAAGCTATGAATTACGCAGGAAAATGGAAGCTTCATTCCGTTATGACCTATGACGACAACAATATGCCGATTTTTCTCAGTCCTGAGGAGTATCTGAATTCACCGATGCCCTACGTTGACGAAAATGACGAGGAAGCGGTTGCAGATGAAATGAGAGAACGCAGAAGGATGCTCGGCACATTTATAAAAATCTGCGAAGACGGCAAGCTTTATATGCTGACAGCTTTGCCTGAGGGTGTTCCTCAGGAGAAAATAGACGAGGCTGTTGCGGCAGGGGTAATAAAGCTTATGGACGGAGCAATTGCTGATGAGCCGAAGATGTGGGAGCTTCGTGAAGGAGAGCTTTGGTTTGATACGGGTATTGATGGTGAAGTTTACGGGGAAAAAGCCGACAGCTGGGTAAAGGCGATTGATGAAAACGGCTTCTTTAATTTTATGAATTTCAGATTTATCAAGGAGGACTAAAAAATGGGATTATTTGATTCAATTATGAAATCGGCAGGAAATGCTATCAAGGCTGAAACCGTAAAGGCAGTAAATAACGCTGCTTCTTCCGTGGGAAAGGGTAAAAATCACACAGAAAGCTTTACTTTTACTGCACTTCCGAACAGCGTAGCAGAGTTACAGGCTATGCCTGAGGCTTCTCTCGACTCAGCATTCAAGACAACAGCGCTTACGATTGCAGTGCTTTGTGCATACGAGAAAAATCCTGACGGCTGCATTGAAATGCTGAACTTCCTCAAGGGACCTGCTGAGGTGAGTACATACGAAAAAGGCTTCATCAAGGAACGCCTTAACGGTAAATTCTACAAGACGTTCTCCTTCTTTGAGGGAGCAACTCCCGAAAACGGCTATAAACCAAATACACCATATGTTATCAAGGTAAGCGAAAACCCGTATTCTTTTGATGAGGAAAACTGGGCAACGCTTTATGTTACAAGCGGCGGTGCAGATAATCCCCGTCCCATAAAGCTGAGAAAAAAGCCATCTACGGGACAGTGGTTCCTGAATGATATTCAGTGCCTTTCGGATATTCGTGTTCCCGTTGAGGAAGACCCTTGGGCATAAAGGAGGATTATTATGGGTTTGTTCAGTAAGGAAGCCTGCGTTTTCTGCGGCACAGAGGTTGGTATGCTGAAACGCTCAAAGCTTCAGACAAAGGAGTATATCTGCAACGAATGCAAGAAAAAGACAAATCCATTTGCAAGAATGGATTACACATCAAAGGATAATGCACAGCAAATGATGGATACTCTTGCACAGGAAGCGGCTGATTTTGAGGCAAGCTTTGACAGCGCTGAAAACCGTTTTCAGAGCGCTGAGAGAAGCTTCAAAACCTGGGATTTGGGTAGTCACAGGGTACAGTATCGCTGCAACACAAGGCTTGGTGCTTTTCAGATTATTTCGGAAAACCACAGCAGCTATGAACACGTTCCCGTATTTTATTTTGGTCTGAGGAATTCGGAATGGCTTTGACAGAACTCGATTGTTCGACAGTTCTTCTCGGAAATGAAGATGCCGAACGCTGCCCTGAGCTTGCAAAAGCACTTTCTGAATCTTCTGATTATTATGAGGTAAATTTGCTGGAAGAATATGATATGCTTACAGAGTCTGCAAAGGAAAGTATTTCTTCCGGCGCAGAGGGATTTACTACACTTGTTTCTACGCTTGATGTACATATAAGACGTGCAGACGAGGCTGTGCTCAGTGTTCTTTATGACTCTTACTACTACAACGGAATGAACGACGGAAGACGAAGCTTCTGGGGCGGAAACTATGACACGGCAACAGGCACGGAGCTTCACCTTCCCGACGTTGTAAAAGATATTGATGAATTTGCAAAGGTGGTCGAAGCTGAGCTTTTCAGCAGTATCGGAGCTGATGTTTTTTACAGCGACACGATTATTGAGGATTATTTCAAAGAGTACGGTGCTGACGGAACTCACTGGACTCTTGAATATAACGGCATCACAGTTTATTTCGATGAGGGAGAGATTGCAAATTCTGGCTTCGGGGCAATTAATTTTACAATAGAATTTGCAGAGTACCCCGAACTTTTCAAGGAAGAATATACAAACATTCCCGACGCGTATATTGTTGGTCTGCCGATTAAATCAACATTTTACACAGACCTTGACGGTGATGGACGTGGTGACGAGATTAGTGTAGTTGACAGCTATGATGAAGAAAATAATTATTATGCAACATTGTATATTTATGTTCCAGAGGTTTATTACGCTGAAAGCTTCTGGGCTTACGCCTGCGAGCCGTACTATGTAAGGACAGCTGACGGAAAGAACTATTTGTACCTTTTTACTGAGCTGGAAACACAGATGTATCTTCATGTTTATGAAATTACAAACAGCACTATAAGCAAGGTTGGAGAAGTGAATGTTTCGCCGTTTTATAATGACGGTATATCAGCTGTGCTGACAGACCCCGACAGTATGCACTTCGACATTTTCAGTGATGAAGCAGGCGGCGGTATTTCCGAGGGCAATGATTTCTTTTCGGTAGGTGTTGATGGTATGCCTGCGCAGGGGTAATCGTTGAAGAAGGCTGTTTAATATTTCAAGAATTATCACAAAAATCCTGTGCCGCAAAAGACACAGGATTTTTTACATCTTAACAACCCTCACCTCAACCCCAAGCTTTTTGCAGTTATCAATAACAAATTTTGTCCCCTTAGATTTTCCGTCCCAGAACGCAAGCACAAGGTCGGCGTTCTGAATTATGGTTATGTTTCGTTTCAGCGGAGCAGCTCTGCCATATTTTTTATATTCGGGCAGGTGCTCCCTTATTTTTATGCCATGGGAAAAAGCATATTCTTTTGCACAAGTGTCAACGCCTTTCGCACCGCCTGAAATGATTTCTGTGGTGTCGCAGGGGAGATAGTCTCCCAGATTTGATACGGTTAAGCTTCTTGAGCCAATTACTGCTACTTTCATAAAGTTCCTCCAATCAAAAAGTGAATACGTCACGTATTCGTTTATAACATTATAGCACATAATAGATGTAAAATAAACACATAATATGTTTAAAAGGAGTTTATTATGGCTATAAAAAGTGTATCCATCAGAATTGAAGAAGAAATGCTTCGAAAAATAGGATATGTTGCAGATTATGAAGGTCGCTCTGTAAATAGTCACGTTCTTGTTCTTATCCGTGAAAACATACGCAAGTTTGAAGCAGCAAACGGACCTATTGAGGGCGATATAAATCCCGATGTTAATGTAAAGCCTGCTGGCAGAGGCTAAACCGCATACAAACACAAAACCTCCCCATTCCTTTCGGAATGAGGAGGTTGTTTTTTTATTATGCAATCTGCATTTCAGACAGCTTGTCCGAATTACTTGTTGTTGATTGCAGCCTGTGCAGCAGCGAGTCTTGCAATCGGCACACGGAATGGTGAGCAGGATACATAGTCAAGACCAATCTTGTGGCAGAACTCAACAGATGTTGGGTCACCGCCGTGTTCGCCGCAGATACCGATGTGGAGCTTTGGATTTACTGGCTTACCGAGCTTGATAGCCATATCCATGAGCTTACCAACACCTGTCTGG
>JAZSHA010000083.1:0-17362 GCA_045533025.1 Oscillospiraceae bacterium | reverse complement strand
GAGCTTATCAACATGAACCTCAAGCTGGTGTACTCACTCAATAGTGATAAGGCGGCTTATGTTTATGAGAACTACGGCGAGAACTACATCGATACTCTGATGCCCCGTGATGAGGTCTTTGACGTTGTTAAGGCAACTGTTGCTCAGTATGATATCGAAGAGGTTCGTTCTTCTCGTGACGGCATTATGACAGAGGCTCGTGATGCACTTCAGGCTCGTTTTGGTGAGCGCGGCGTAACTATTACTTCTCTTGCACTTTCCAACTACAACTTCGGTGACCTTGAAGCATCTATTCAGGCAGAGGTACAGGCTAAGCAGGAGCGTAAGACTGTTGCAGAGCAGAAGGCTCTTGAGCTTGAGAAGGCACAAGCAGACCAGGAAATCAAGGAAGCTCAGGCAAACGCAGATAAGGAAGCCCTTCTTATCAAGACTCAGGCAGATGCAGATGCAAAGAAGATTGCGGCAGACGGCGAAGCATACCAGAAAAAGACTCTTGCTGATGCAGAAGCATATGCAATCCAGAAGGCTAAGGAAGAGATTACCCCTGAGTATGTTGAGTGGCAGAAGTGGCAGAAGTGGAATGGTTCTTGGCAGGTTATCGGTACAGATGGCTCTACCATTCTAAGCGTTCCAGCTGAAACTGTAAAGGCTGCTGTTGAAAATAGCAACGGTGAGGCTCAGCCCTCACAGGGGGAATAATAAATGACTAAAGATAATGAGAAGAGGGTTGACAAAATTGTCGACGTCCTCTTGTCTCAATTTGAGACTATGCACGAAGAAATGTCTTTCGACGCACAGAAAGACCTCGCAGAGACAATTCTCGCTCTTGAAAAGGCAAAGACCGTAGGCAATCCCAAGATGATGAACTGGGGCACAGTTAATGTCCATCAGGCTACAGACCAAGGTGAAATCAGCAATACATATACCAACGGAGGTACTACTAATGGAAATTAATGGCGTTATTACAAATACTACACTAACTCCAAAAGCATTTGCTATCGAGTGCGAACTTATGTACGAGGGCAATGCGGCGAAGACGGCTTTTGCTTTTGAGTTTTCATAGGAAAATATTGCCCATATGCTTGCGGTTGCTGGCGCTCCCTGTTGGGAACAGATTGTCGGCAAGCCTGTAAAGCTTCGTGTGGACAAGACAGAGGATGAAAAGGTTCTTAAGCTCGATGCTGTTGGTCACTTCCTCGTTAACGAGTGGATGACTATCGAGCAACCCGATGAGGAAAAAATCGCCCAAGGCGATTAATTTTAATACAGAGGTGAGAACCAATGACCATTAAGGACAAGGCTGATTTCTTCAGAGAGGTAGCAGAAGACCTCGAGAAACTTGACGCTTATAGTAAAGATTCTTTTATCTTCACTGAAGACGAGAAAGCTATGATTGATGAGTGGTTTAAAACCCACGCAGCATCCGACGACGGCAATAGCGGTCGCTACAAGATGCCTAAGCATTACCTTATGTACAAGTCTGGCGTCATTCCGAGAGCAGGACTTTATAAGGGTGTTGAGTGTGCTTGTGGCAAATGCTATGGCGGCTTAAACGGGACTTGGAACGAATCCTAAAATGAAGAAAGTCAAGAGTCAAAAACTCTTGACTTTTTTTATAATTTTTGCTATAATTATTATAGAAAATGAAATAAAAGGAGAAATGAAAATGGATAAGACTTCACTTGGCGATAGAATGAAACAGTATGAAGCAGTTCCTAAGAACTTCTTGCTTCGCCGCACTCCGGTAATCATCAGACTTGATGGTAAGGCTTTCCACACTTTCACTCGTGGATTTGACAAACCTTTTGATGAAGCAATCGAGCTTGCGATGGAGACTACTATGCTTCGTCTGTGTCAGAATATTCAGGGTTGTGTACTCGGATATACTCAGAGCGACGAAATCACTCTCGTTCTTTGTGACTATCAGAAAGTAGATACTGATGCTTGGTTCGAGTACAACGTTGAGAAGATGTGTTCTGTTGCGGCATCAATGGCAACTCTTTATTTCTTCAAGGCATTGTGCCAGTACAGGGACGAACTGTGGGAAAGCAATGATATCAGTTTCTCTGATAAAATTGACCTTATCAACAGAAAGCTTGAAATGGGAGCATACTTCGATGCTCGTTGCTTCAACGTTCCTAAGGAAGAGGTAATCAACTGCCTTATCTGGAGACAGCAGGATGCAACTCGTAACTCAATTCAGGCTCTTGCTCAGAGTTTGTACTCTCAGAAGCAGCTCTCTGGACTGAAGTGCAATCAGCTTCAGGATAAGATGTTTAGGGAAAAAGGAGTGAACTGGAACGACCTTTCAACCTATCAGAAGCGCGGCGCCTGTGCAGTTAAGAGAATGATGAAGAAAAAGGTTAAGCTCAAGGACGGCTCTTCAACTCTCGTTGACAGACCTCAGTGGGTAATTGACCTCAACATCCCTGTCTTCACACAGAACAGAAACTATGTTAATTCTCTTTTAACTTTTGATAAGGAGCAGAAAAATGACGATTGAAAATGCAAGAATTACTTCGACTTCAATCTCAATGGCTGACCACGGTGTACTGTGTATCTCTTTCGGTGTAAAAGGAGACGGCTGGGGTTGTAATGTCGGTCAATGGATGAATGGAGTAGGACATCTCGGCGCCAAAGAGTGGAAAGGCAATGGCTCAGCCATTGTTGCCATGATGAAAATTATGGACACCGTAGGTGTTTCAAAATGGGAAGACCTGCCCGGTAAACTTATTCGTGTTAAGACTAATGGGTGGGGCAGCACCATTGATGAAATCGGTAATATTATTGAGGATAAATGGTTCAATCTCCGTAAGTTCTACGAGACTGATAAGGGACAGGCAACCTTTGTTCTTGATGAGCGCCCTCCCAAAGATGAAGATGAAGACCCCTATGAGGGAGAGTGGCATAAAGTAGGAGACGAAGAGGAGGAAGACTAATGGAAAAGCGTCACGCACTGTATCTTTTTCTCGACGACATTCGTGAAGCAAACATTCCAAATCTCACCAAGCAGTTCCAGTACTACTGCATTACTAAGCACGTTAATGGCGCAAAGCACTATGTGACCCAAGCTATCGAAGCTGGCATTAACGAGATTTGGTTTGACCTTGACCACGACCTTGGAGATTATGCGTCTCAGGGCGGCGACGCTATTAAGTTAGTTGATTGGCTCGTTGAGGAATTTCATGACAAGAATGTTATTTTCAAGTTCCATTTCCATTCTATGAACCCTGTCGGTGTTCAAAACATGAAGAATGCGGTGGAAAAGTACTGGGAGGTTTACTAATGGCTAATTTTACCTTTGATACGCTTAAAGGATGGGGCTTGGACACTTTTTGTGTTCAGGACTATGTAGGATATATTCATAACCAACACAATGAGAACAGCAATGTTCCTCTTGTAAAAGCAGGAGAATACTTCGCCGGCATGGTATTGTTTGATGGTGATACTGAGGAAACTGTTATCAGCTTCCTTAGAATGTGTAAGGTTGCAGGAGTATCTGTACTTCGTATCGACTTTTCAAACATTACCCCAACAGATGAGGGGAAAAAGTTCGTCAGGTGGGTCGGAGACTCCATTGAGTATGAACTTGGTGCAACCTATAAAGACCTTGAGTCTTACGAATTCAGCTTCGCTTGGGGACTCCAGAGCGATTGTCGCGGCGAAGTGGCAGAAAGATTCAATCACGGAAATTTCGTACAGGTGGAGGACTAAATGAACGTAAAAGAATGTGTAATTTTTGCTGGTCACTTCGTTCCGCCACAGGAATTCAAGGAGTTCTATGAGTCGATTGGCTACTTAGATTATGACGTAGGGACGAATGAAGATATGTCTTTCGACCCTCGTATTGTCCAGTATGTCAAAGACCATAATGACTGGCATGCATGGGATAAAGCAAAGTATGCAATGAGAGGTGCGCCGTCAAGTCGATTCAAAATCGGCTTTGCTGGTACGGCAACTGTCATTGAAGTAGATACTGACAAAATGTGGTATATCAGACATTCTAATGGAGACGTACCATATCCTGCCTATGTAAAGGTTGAGAAATCAAAATATGGTAGAGTTGAGTTAAGGAGCGATGACTAAATGAAAGATGATGTAAAAGAGTTTATTGCAGTGCTTGCATTATTTATTATTGTAGTAGGTCTATTATTTGGAATGGTTGCTTGTCATAATAATTCTGGTGAAGAGAAATTCAGAGAAGATACAGCTTGTTATAGAACTATTACAGTTAATGGCGAAGATTATAACACTGAAGATATTCGTGGTGTGACCTATCATTCCGGCATTTATGAAGAAGACACAATCGAAATGGAACTCGCTGATGGCACGGTCGTTCGTTTCTCTGCAATGGGATATACATTAAAAGACAAGAAATAATTTTAAAGGCAGAATTTTTATTCTGCCTTTTCCTTTACTTTTTCTAAAATTTTTGGTATAATATATATAGAAAATGAGAAAAGAGGTAAAGGAAATGGGATTTCATAAGGCTACAATCGCATTACAAATGATTGATGCGGCAGAAAATGCAATCGAATACGTATCTGGTTGGCTTTCTGAAGACAACGCCATCGGGTTCCATCGTACCTCGAATGGTAAGAGATGGGTTGCAACCGATATCGCTTCTGGTGCTCGTATCTGTGTTGGTGATACTCGTAAGGAGTGCGCTGAGTGGTGCGAAACTAATAAGGACAAGATTGAGGACAGAAGACTCGATGCCAGTTACGCTCAATACATAATCAACTTCAGAGAGAAGATTAGAAAGGAGTTAAAAACTCTATGAGTTTAGGAATTAAAAATTGGGTGAGCACACCTATCCCTATCGAAAATAGTGGAGCGGTTCCACTTCCTGTTGGTGAATGCGAAGCTGTTCATATTTCTTATGACATTGAAAAGACGGACGGCACTCACCATTATGAAAGAGTAAACATCATCACTCGTCACGGAGAGTTCATTGTTGGTAATGGACTTGTGGAGTGTCATCAGTGCGGTAAGAAGACAAATCTTCATGAGATTTGTTATGAAGCACCATTCTGTAGCGACGAGTGTTTAGCAGAGTATGATAAAAAGTGTCTTGCAGCGATGGGAGGAGATTATTAATGGGTATATTTGGAAGACCAAAAACAGGAGATATTTCTCCAGAAAGCGTACAGATATCAACTCCTCCAATGCCGCCATGCGAGCAGCCAAAGAAAGAGCTTCCTGAGCCTCCTTTCAATGCGACTGCGGCGAGAAGCTGTGCTCAGTGGAAAAGAGATGAAGCAATTAGCATCATAAGAGATAAAATTTGGCGTGAGATAACTGATGAAGTTAAGAAAGGTGGTGTTACCGCAGCTGTATCACTACCTCTCCATCCTCGTCCTTCAATGTTCACCTACACAGAAGTTGAAAGAGCTTGTCGACTCTTATCTAAGAATCTTCTTAGTATAGTCAAGGTCATGGCAGAAGACTTCGTAAAGAACGGATATCAGGTGACTATCATTAACGACATTTATTCAGACGGATACTTCGATGCAGCGAAAAAAGAGTTAGGAGTTTACATTGATAATTCGTTCTACCTTGACAAAATTCAAATTGAAATCAACTGGGAAGAGCCAGAAAGTGTACGAGAGCCATATCTTAAAATTATTGACCACTCTGGTGTGTTGATAAGAGAAATGGATAAAGATAATACAGAACATTTTGTAAGACCTAAAAGAGTTATTATAAAAACAAAGGGGGAGTTGGAGAATGGCGATAAAAGTGACTGACGAGGTAATTGAGCAAATCAATGAACTCTACCTCGAACTCAAAGTCAAAACTCAGGTTGCTCGTATTGTCGGCTGTTCTCCTGCGACAGTAACCAAGTACCTCATTCCCGGTTATGTAAGCAGAGCTAATCAGGCTGAACTGCCGCCATTCGACGAGTCGAAAATCGTAGGACCGAAAGCATATACTTCTTATCAGGAACTCATGGATAGCTGTATGCTTTCTGAAGACGAATGGAATGAGATGAAAGAAATTCAGAAGGAGGTTTTGGTATGAAATATCTCCCAAGAGAACTATGTGAAGAGGGCAAGTGGATGGCAGCGATGGATGATATCGACTTCATTCGTGATAATGAAGTAATCTTCCACGGTTCATTCCAAGTGCTTGGCTCACGTTTGCTTGGACTTTCCTATCCTGACTATCTGCGTTTCCTTCAGTCTCAGGGTGCAACCTTGAAGGGTAAGGCAGGATACTGTTATGGATACTTTAAGGACAAGGCGGCTTGTCAGAAAGTTTGTAACTTACTCAACAGCAAATGGAAAGAAGTCGTAGGAGGAATTGCTAATGCAGAATAAATTTCCAATTATCGTCTATGGAGAAGATGGTACACACATCAGAGATTTACTTCTTGACTTCATTGATAAGTTCGGAACTCAGCTCTTAGACGATAGGGTTCATGTCGAGCCGCCCGAGCCATTAACGCTCAAGAGCATAACTCAATCTCATAAAATCGTAAACCAAATGGACTTTTGCACATCAATAAGGAGGGTTGATAATGAAGATAGACGTAAGCAGATTCGATTCAGAAACCTGTATTCGCGCAAGCATTGAAGGATATAAAAAAGCATTTCCTCTGTCTAACCTCTCCGACAAAAATATTGAGGTTGACATATGGCTTGACGCAGAAGATACACCAGATTCTATACGTTCTTTGATATACCTTATCGCTCAGAGTCATGTAGCACTCATCGTTGTCCATCTGAGCGGGACCGTTGTTAATGGCATATTGACACAAAGAGGACTTCATATGGTAAAGGTTTTGGAAGAGTCTTTCGACCATCACCTCTACACTCACCTCTCAGAAATGAGCTGTCCTCATATTATCGTCTATGGGATGCTTCATCCCGGACTTGTATATACGGAGTGATATAAATGGATTGGAGTTTTTTAGAAGAGAAGGAGTGGGAACCATTGGACATTCATAGTGGACATGACTACCCTTCTGGTGCTCTTTCAAACTTCGCCCCTCATCCTTTCGTCATTGACGGAGTGGAATGTGCTTCAATGGAAGGCTTCTTACAAGCCTTGAAGTTCTCCAATCCTGAAGTGCAGAAAGAAGTCTGCAAACTCGTAGGCAGGGCGGCGAAAGCGAGAGGCTCTAAGAAGAACTGGAAACAGACTCGTATTCTGTACTGGCAGGGACAGGAGATTAAACGAGATAGTCAGGAATACCAAGACCTGCTTGATCGAGCATACGCAGCTCTCTCTGAGAACGAAGGATTCAAAAAGGCATTGCTCGCTTCGGGAAATGCTACATTGACTCACTCAATCGGCAAACGAAAAGAGAGCGACACCATATTAACCGTAAAGGAATTTTGCTCCAGATTAACAGCAATTCGGCAGCGATTAAAAGAGGAGCAGAAGAAGGAACTTGAGAACACTAAAAACTTAAATTTTTGAGAGGAGATTTCACTATGGAATTTACAGGAAATGAGAAATTCGCAATCGAACTGACCGCAGAGGAGTTTGGCTACATTGCTCTTGCTCTTCAGGGTTTACAAACATATGTAGACCGCTATGGTTTCACTCCTGAGCAGAAGAAGGAGTTCATCGAGAAGACTGACAATATTGCTCAGAAAATCGCTGATACTATGGGTATCGACCTTGAGGCGGAGGACGAGTAATGAATCGTAGAATACTAAAGAAGATGAATAAGGCGACTAAAAATCGCCTTAAGAAACTTCCTCTCAACGAGGGAGATACTATAGTTGCGAGGGTTGATATGGATGCATATGACCCTCATGACTTGTATGAGTTGTTCAATATCATGAACCGAATGGCTAAAGCAAGGGGCTGTCATCTTTGGGTTGTGCCTAAAGAGATTGATATTGATAAACTTACAAAAGAGGAAGTGGAAGTCCTCAAAAGTGTGATTAAGGAATGGGAGAGTCTTAACTCGGAAGAGCGCCCCGATAATGAGTTTATAGGAGGATATTGATGATATTAATAATTCTTTTCATAGTTTCCCTTGTTTTGGGATTTATCCTTATATTCGTAGCCGACAAAAAATGTTGGGACCTCACGATTCCTATCTTTCTAATGGTAGGTGGAGTTTTCGGTTGTCTTATATGTGGAGTGTTAATACCCTGTGAAAGGTCGGAAAAGGCTTATAACTCTTATTACAAAGACTGGAACAGGAAACATTCAGGTCTTGAAGCCAGAATTGAAGCGTGGAATAAGGGTGGAGAAGACCCATATCTGTGGGAAGATGTGAAAAAGTTTAACAGTGACTTGGAGTACGCGCAGTATTGGGCTAATAACTATTGGACCAACTGGATGAATGAGCGGGCTTGTAATGAATTTGAGACATTCGATATACCTGATTATAAAAGGAGTAATGAGTAATGTGTAAAAAGTTTTCAGATTGGTTTATGGAGAAGTTTCTCCCAGTTATAGCAATGATACTGCTTGTTTTCGTTATCGGACTCATCGGCATCCTGTGCTATAACTTTATAGATGAAACTAAGCAGGAATCAGAAGCAAAATCAATTTTCTATTGCTGCGACGAGACCTACTACATTGATTCCTATACCATCAAAGGCGATGAAATATTTGCGGTCGATGTGAAAGGAAAAGAAGTTATCCTCCCGAAGGACCGTACTGTAATTAAGAATAAGGGGGAGTAATATGTGTTCTACGAAAGCGGATAAAGCTCTTATCCACTCTCTCCTTATTATAAGGAATAAGGCAAGCTGTGAGTATACTCATTGGCGTGCAGTACAGGAGTATTACAGAACCAAACACGCATTGGCTGAGCGCATAGGTGATGGTCCTATCATATATCTTGGTCATGAACTGTTAGAGATTGACCCTCTATACCCTGACAGATGTCGTCACAAAGATAATGTAAGTGGTTTTGGTGAAGTGGTTAATGCAATTATCTGTCGTATTGCATCGCCAAGAGAAGCTCTTAAATATATGAAAGAATATGACCCGCTCTCTCATTATTACGATAATTTTAAGGGTTGGGGCAATAGCAACTGGACTTCTGTAGATGCTTGTTACGAACATCCTTGGAAAGAGGTCCGTCATGATACTGAGGTTCTTGAGAAATGGAGGAAGTATAATGAGTTTAATTGAGTATATCAAACTATATCTTGCCGTAAGGGAAGACTGTAAGCGTAGATATAAGAAAGACATAGAAGACCGTATGCGTGAGCTCATGGAAGCATACCGTATTCAGTAAGGAGGGATTTATAATGAATAACTGTTCAAAGTGCAGATATTATAATTTTGGATTTTGCACTATAAATGTAGATTTGCCATCTCCATATAGTACCTGTTTCCGTTTTTCACCGAGAAATGATAAAGTATTAAAGGATATTTATAGTTCTTTAATATTATAATCTTGCCGCCGTACCTTAGTGTAATTATTCATTGAGAGTATGGCGGCATTTTTGCATAAAAATTCTAAAGCTAAAATCACTTTACAATTTTTAAAAACTGTGATATAATTATTATAGAAAGTTAAAGAAAGGAAGAAATAAAATGAAAGTAACCATTGACCTCACAAAGCAGGAGATTAATGAAGTAATCGAAGGAATCAATTTCTACTTCGAGGAAGTCGAATGTCCTGCTCATTCACGTTGGTCACTTGATAGTGACAACTATACTGAAGAAGAGAAAGAGTATATAAGAGAAAACCCTACTGAAATGGCGCTCTTACACTTAGCCAATCAGCTTGAAGAAGTTTTAAAGGAGGATTAAGAATGTTATCAAAAGAACAGGAAGAGAAAGCAAGAGGGATTGCCAGAGATATTGCTGAACGTGCCGCCAAAGGAGAATTTGGTTGGGTGACAGGGCGAAATGGCTGGGCTTCTGAAGAAGAGTTCCAGACTTATATGAAAGAGAGGAAATTTACTTATGTTAAAGATTCAGGAATTCATCAAGACACATGATAACTGGCGTGACCTTTTATCTACTGACCCTTACAACTTAAAAATTTCTGAAGACGACGGCTACGTTCTCTTCAAGTATAACCAGATTGCTTCTGATTTCAATGAGGAAATCTGCAAGGAGGCTCGTGGTCTTATCCTTGATGCTCAGGACAACTTCCGTGTAGTTCGCTATGCCTTCAAGAAGTTCTTCAACGTAGACGAGGGCTTTGCAGTTAAGCTCGACTGGGATACTGCTGTTGCAACTGAGAAGATTGATGGCTCCATCATGTCTGTATGGTTTGCACGTGGCAAGTGGCATCTGTCTACCAATGGTACTATCGATGCATTCAAGGCAGAGCTTAACGGCGTAGGTCCTTACAAGACTTTCGGCGAGTTGTTCGAGTCTGTACTTCCTCTGTCTCGTTTCAGTGAGTTCTCTAATATTCTTGCACATCAGTGCTATACTTTCGAGCTTGTATCTCCCTACAACAAGGTAGTTATCGACTATCCTGAGACCAAGGTTTATCTGCTTTCTATCCGTAACATGAATACACTCGTAGAGCATCCTCTTGATGAAGTAGCTGAGTTCGCTAAGCGTTTCAACTTTACTATGCCACAGTTCTACTACATGAACGACGAGGCTGGTTTCCGCCGCCTTGTTGAGCAAATGCCAGAGGGTCATGAGGGTATCGTTGTTCGTGACGAGAATGGTGAGCGTGTTAAGATTAAGACTTTACTTTACTTCGAGATGCACCGCGCAAAGAACAATGGTGTTATCACTCTGGAGCGTATTGTTGATTTAATCCGTGCAAATGACCATTACGAGTTCTTGTCTTACTTCCCTGAGTATCAGTCTGTATTTGACGACGTCAAGAGACAGATTGACCATTCTGAGACAGTAGTAGAGAAGGTTCGTCAGGACGTAGCAGAGTGGAAGAACAATAATAAGGACGTTTATGAGCAGGACGAGAGAATGGCTCGTAAGTGGTTCGCACAGGACCTTGGTAAGAAGGGACCACTGTACTTCGCGGAGTACGATGGTAAGCTCGCACATACCATAGATTCTTTGGAGACAAAGAAGTTCATTTCTCTGTTCAAGATTGAGTTAAAGGAGGGTTAATATGGGCGCACTTCTTTTCATATTCTGTCTGGTATTAGGCTTCGTCGCGGGATACCTCTACAGAGGCGTCTTTGGCGGACGTAAACAAGTCGGCGGGGATAACTGTATCCAAATCCAAACAGAAGAAATTCTTCTTGATGCTGACTGCAACAAGGAGATAAGCGACATAACTTCATCTCATGACGGCTCCCATAAAAACAAGCTGCTTAATAAGTTAACCAAGATGGTTAATGAGGCGGCACAGAATGGTCAGACACATATTGACTTTTATGAGATGTATGCTTTTAATGATGAAATAAGAAAATATCTTACCAAGAAAGAGCTGAGAGAATACTTCGGCTCTCGTGGTTACCATGTTGAATTCAAATACTTCTGTCTGGAAGATTCAGACATACACAGGATAAGTTGGGAGTGAGATTATGAAAATAGATAAGACACTGTATTTCATGCTGTTATTCTTCGCATCAATTCTCAAATTCATCACAGCATTTGGTATCCCCTTCTGTATCGTCTCCCTCGGCTATCTTGCTGGATTCTGGGAATTCTCATGGGGTGGTGTACTCATAGCATACATCTTCTATGCACAGCTCAAAGAAACCAAAATGTCAATGGACCTGCTTGGTTTTATGACAGATGATGAGGAGGATGAGTAATGGCAGTAGATTTCTCTGCTTACCTTGACCTTAATAAACCCAAGACAAATATCAAACCACTTGACCAATCTAAGTTCAAGAAAAAGAAGACAGGCGGCGTAGACTTCGATTATGGAATAGGTGACCCTATGGAGCATTCCTCTATGACAGCCGTGGTCACAAAGGAAACCTATTTCAATCCAAACGACTATAAGGTTGATTGTAACGACCTTAGTCTATACTGCGCCGCAATGTTTGGCGGACCACTTTATTAAGGAGGGGCTTATGGAACAAGAGCACATATGGATGTCATTTCTATATTTTGCTACGGTTGTAGGCGGAGTTGTACTCATAACAAAATATATCTGTACGGCTCTGGCGGCGAAGTATAAAATGGAAGCAGAAAAATATAAATACCAAAGAAAAGTAGATTATTACGAGTGAGGGGATTATTCACCTCTTTCTGTAATAATTATATCATAATTGTTCTTCAAAGTCAAGAAAAAATTTCAAAGAGAAAAAATCTTGACAAAAAGAAAAAATTATGATATAATTATTATAGAAAGTTGAGAGAAAGGAATGATAAAAATGAGTGATATAGAGCGTTTTAATAAAATCAATAGTATTATCCTTGAAATGGATGATGGTGCTTTTTGGTCTATTTGCACTTCATATGAACAATCTCTCGAATATGGTACAAGAAATATATTTGAAAATATCTGTAAAGCTTTTGGCATCAATGCAGAAGATTTTGTATTCTGGTATAGAAAGGAATGATTAAATGGACGGTTTCGATTGGGGACAGATTGATGATTTCTGTTTCTTTTGGGACGATATCGACATGGACGAAGTAATGAAAGAAATCTATGAAGATTCTGAAAGGGGTTAAACTATGGCTGAAAAGTTTGATTACACACAGGCAAAGAATGAGACAACTGCAAAGAATCTCGGTCGTGAGGATTTGGCGAAAGCTATCAATGAGTTTCTCAAAGAGAAATTCGGTGAAGAGAATGCCGGCTTCGTAGATAAGAATACTCCGGCTGTAGTTTTCGGTGACGTAAATGATAATGATGGTTGTCCGTGCGACATGGCTGCGACAATTAAGATTGTCATTAAGAACTATCAGGACCATTGCGGAACGAAAAAGTATACCCCTGCATGGGATTTCTACGAAGCAAAAAGAGTATTTGAGGAGACAGGCAAACCGATGGGAGAACTGTAATTCCTCTGAAAGGAGACAATTATGGACGCAAAGATGGAAAAGGTACTCAAGGACGCATTCGAGTTCGTTGAGTCACTTGGTTATAACGTGTGGGCTGTAAACCTCTACGGCTCACAGAACTACAAGATGGATACTCCGCAGTCTGACTACGATTTCAAGGCTCTGGTGTTTCCGTCTTTTGAGGACGTAGTAAGTGTGGCTAAGCCTGTATCTAAGGTTTACACTTACGGTGATGGTCAGGTTGACGTTAAGGATGTTCGCCTGATGTTCGGTGAATACAAGAAGCAGAACTGCCAGTTCCTTGAGACTCTATTCACTGATTTCTACTGGGCGGCACCTGAATACAGAGAAGAGTGGGAGCAGGTTCGCGCTCTTGCTCCGCTTGTAGCCAGAGCAGATGTAGGTCGTCATTTGAACGCAATGTGCGGTATGGCGATGGAGAAGGTTCACGCTCTGTGTCATCCTTACGAGGGTAAGGTTGACTTACTTAAGGAGCGTGGCTACGACTCTAAGCAGCTCTCTCACGCATACAGACTCGGCTACATGATGGATAAGTACATGGCAGGTGCAGACTACAAGAGCCTTCTTGTCCCTAATGAGGACGAGCTGAAGGTACTTATGGACCTCAAGCTGTACAGACCTCAGCTCTCTGTTGAGGAAGCAAAGGCATTGGGCGACGCTAAGGTAAAGGAAATGCACGATAAGAAGGTAGCATACTTCGCCGCACATCCCGACCTTGCGGTAAATGAAGAGACTTACGCAAAGCTTGATGCTGTTAAGCTGGAAGTTCTCAAGAGGGTATTCAAGGCAGAACTCCTCTCTTAAATATTTGACAAATTTCAAAATTTGTGCTATAATTATTATAGAGTTTGAGAGAGGAGATTAAATGACGATAACAGACACTTTATATCAAGAAGCTCTTGATACACTTACTACTATTTTTCATTATGATGATAATACTGGTGGAGTGTATGAAGAAGACTATCTTGATTACTCAGACTTCGGCTATCAATGCGGCGCAAGTAAAGTAGTTATAATCTTAGATGATTGCGTATTAAAAACATCTTACGGTGGTATTGTCGAAGAAGATGAAGACGGGGATGAAGTTCTTGTGGACGGATTCCCTGATTACGCAAGAATGGAATATGAAATCTACATGGCGGCGAAAGCAGAAGGGCTTGAATATTTCTTCGCAAGAACAGAAGAAGTTTGCCCTCATATCTATGAACAGCCAAGAGTTGATGCTACAGTTAACGATTATCGTTATAATGATGACGATTTACCGAAACGTTATTTCAACGGCAAAAGTAAAGCTCCGTATCTGAACATTAAAGATACTGACAAATTACTTGATTACTGTCAAAGAAATGGTCTGGCAGGAATACAATCACGAATTAAACTTGATGTTATTCGTTATTTTCTTGCGGCTTATTCTTTTCCAGAACTTCAAAGACTTCACAAGTTCCTTATTAAATATGACATTAACGATATAAGGGCGGGTAACTGCGGTTGGATTGACGGTAAGTTAGTTATCTTTGACTTCTGTGGTTTCAGAACTTCAACTGAAGAAATTTTGAGTAAATAAAAACTTGACTTTTTATAAAAATTATAGTATAATTATTATAGAAAGTTAAGGAAAGGCTTCTTAATCTGAAAGGAGAATGTTTATGTTTATGAGAATTTTTCTGGACGAGGTAAAGGCAAGAGAGTTCATGCAGCTCGTGAAGGGTATTCTTACCATTCGCTATGACTGGGACGACATGAGAAACCAGATGGTTAAGGAGTTCGTAGTTAAGTACTGATAATTTTTTGGGTGGAAAATGGTAGAGATACCATTTTCCAAACCCACATTATAAGTACAAAGACCACAAATTGATGGTGTCGGTGGTGTAACGGTAGCACGGCAGATTGTGGCTCTGCAAGAGAGAGTTCGACCCTCTTCCTTCACCCCACCAATTTATTGTGACATAGTAAAGAGTCAAAATATTTTTTCTTACTCAATTTATTATATTTCCATATAATAAATTTTACCTAATAATTGATGCCGCTTAGTGAAGTGGTTAACACAGCGGGTTTTGACCCCGTAATCGAGAGTTCGAGTCTCTCAGCGGCAACCATAAATATAGGAGGTTTATTATATGGAAGCTAATAAAATTGAAGAAAAGCAATGTAGCAAATGTAAGAAATTATTACCCTTAACTGAATTTTATTCAAGGGGTAATGGAAAATATCGTTCTGAATGTAAAGAATGTCACAAAAATTATGTTAAAGACAAATATTAGGAACGTAAACAAAAAGTAAATGAAATAAAATCGCAATGCGAATGTCAAAAATGTGGAGAAACTCGTACATATGTATTAGATTTTCATCATATTGACCCATCTATAAAAGATATGTCTATTGCTCGAATGACTTCAAACAATAATCATATGGATAAAATAGAAGAGGAAATAGCAAAGTGTATTGTACTGTGTGCAAATTGTCACAGAGAATTTCATTTCTTACAAGAAAAAGAAGGTATAACGGTCGAAGATTATTTATCTTAATCAAATTTCGTCCACAACCAATAAAGACACATACAGCTATTCATACTTCCAGTATAGTCAAAGTGGTTAAGACAATTCTCTGTAAAAGAATAATTTGCCGGTTCGAGTCCGGCTGTTGGGTAAAGTTGTGTCTTGTGATTTAAAAAAAAATTTGAGGAATTAAAAAGTTGACATTTTCCAAAATTTTTGGTATAATTATTATAGAAAGTTCAGAAAGAGCTTTCGAGTAGGGTGACAGTGGTCGTCCTCCTTTGAAGTTCCGGTGCAATAGTATCGGAATGAAAGACCAAAACATTGAGGGGAGTTTCCAAAAGCGAGTGCTTGCACTGGCTTAGATTTTAAAACCTCACTGATATTGCCGGTTAGAAATGCAAGGTAACTATCTTAAAGCTGAAACAGATTCGGCGCCCGAAAGGGTTGACGAACGTGGTTCGAATCCACGACTGGCATCCATGTCAAGGAAAAGACGTTAAAACCCAACGTGGAAGTTGTTAAACTCCCTTTATACCCAAAAAGTCCTGAGACCATCTCTACTAAGTCTCAGGCAATTGGAGGGAAAACGTAGAGTAAGTACCTCATTGATGTACATCACAACATCTACTGCTGACGATGTAAAGGGCAATTTCTCGGTTCTTTCTGCCTAAACCGAGTGGTTAAGCGGCGCGTTTACTGCGATAGTGTGGGAACCCAAGACGGCTCGCTTCTCTTGGCGAGTTAAAAGAAACAAGATGATAGAAAGGTTCATAGCTTGTGTTGGCTATGGCGGCGGGATAGCAACCGCCCGTTGTCACGACAATATGCGTATAGTCTCTGCGGTGAGGACTTAATAAATTCACCGATTTATCGGGGTGTAGCGTAAGTGGTAGCGCGCGGCATTTGGGATGCTGAGGCTGCAGGTTCGAGTCCTGTCACTCCGACCAATAGTCCACGGCTTAACATCAGGACTTTAAATATAGAGGTTAAGCAACCATATGGGTGTCCACCCCTGATGTGGACACAAATGGCGGGTTAGTCAAGAGGTTAAGACGTCGCCCTTTCACGGCGAAGACACGGGTTCGAGTCCCGTACCCGTCACCAGCGGGTCTCAGCTTAGGTAATAGAAACGAGGGTCAACGCGAGTCCTAAGTTCTATTATTGAAATGAAAAATAGCGAAAGCTAAACGGGTAGTACTTGATGCTGATAGAACCCACCCGTGCCAATTAAGATACGTACAGCAATCTATAATAGTTTCTGGAATTGTTAATCCCCGTGTCGTGGGTTCGAGTCCCACTCGTTGCGCCTATGGAGCAACGGTAGCTCAGTCGGTAGAGCAGGTTATAAACGAAAAACGTATCTTGTTTATGCCCTTGTAGCCCAATCAGGCAGAGGCAGCGGACTTAAAATCCGTTTAGTGTGGGTTCAAATCCCATCAAGGGCACCATTTATCTTATTTGAAAGGAGAGATAACCGCTATGGAAAAGGAAAAGATTTTTCGGCGCGGTAATGGAGAAAAGTGTACGCAAAGTGAGATGATTCAGTTTATTGCTGATTACATCGCAGAAGACACAAACGAGACATATGATATTACCGTAGGTACTGACTCACAGAACCATTCAGCAACCAAGATGGTTGAGGTAATTGCTGTTCACCGTGTTGGACATGGCGGCATTTTCTTCTACCGTACTGAATACTTGCAGAAGATTACTTCTCTAAAGCAGAAGATTTATGAGGAGACTTCACGTTCAATTCAGAACGCAACAGGTTTACTTGATGGTGTAGGAGTTATCCTTTGCGATAAGGATATTCTTATTGACGACCTCAACGTAAACTTCAAAGTTCACTGTGACATTGGTCACTACGGCAAGACAAATCAACTTATCAGTGAAATCGTTGCTTGGGTACATTCAGCCGGCTTCGATTGTGCTATCAAGCCAGACAGCTACACAGCTTCTGGTAT
>JAZSHA010000105.1:0-15330 GCA_045533025.1 Oscillospiraceae bacterium | reverse complement strand
AAAACGGATAATTTGCTTCTTATTTTTTAAATTTATTTTCAGACTTCCTCCTTGAGTAATAATTTATTATATTACATTTTAACATCTTTGTCAAGGGCAAATCACTTAAATTGTCATAGCTGCCGTAACATATTCCTCCACAACCTCTTTGAAAGTAGATGGCAGAACAAGATTGTCAGCAAGCATCATCATAAGCTTCTGAACAAAAAATTCGTCGGTGCTGATTTCCGAAAGAGTAGCCGTTTCGTCTCCGAAAAGAGTGCAGTTTACCGTTATTCCGTAATGTGTAAATCCGTCTGATTTTGTGCTGAAAAGTATGTATCGCAGCTTTCCCTTGGCTGCTTCAACTGTAGCGATGGTGTTCATTGTTTATCTCCTTAATTTTTTCTGTTGGCCAACAAGTTAAATTATATTGCAAAACTTACAGTTAATCAATAATAAACTTTCGACACCATTCGACATTCTTCGACAAAATTCGACAAATCTTTGTGAAAGTTGAACAGCTGTACTGCTGAATACTATGCTATAATAAACAAAATATATGTTTGGTTATAATAACCGAATTTTATCGTTGATTTTAAGCACTTTTATGTGTTAAAATAAATTTAAAAAATAAGAAGCAAATTATCCGTTTTTGCGGACAAAAAAGAAAGGTGGTTGTTACATTATGAACGCACAGAAATTCACCAAAAAATCACTTGACGCAATTAATGAAGCACAGAGTATCGCTGTTGAATACAGCAATATGAATGTCGAACAGGAGCATCTTCTCTTGTCGCTTTTAAGGCAGGAAAACGGACTTATTCCTCAGCTTATTACCAAAATGGGCACTGATGCTTCCGCGTTTGAGAGCGTAATTGAAAAGCGTATCGGGGAAATCCCTAAGGTAACGGGAAGCGGACGTGAAGCAGGCACAGTTTACATCACCCGTGACGTTGACAACACTCTCAATACAGCCGAAAATACAGCAAAAACAATGCACGATGACTTTGTTTCTGTTGAGCATATTATGCTTGCACTTTTTGATACAGCAAATGACAAGCTTCAAAAGCTTTTTAAAGCCTTTGTCATTACCAAGCAAAAGTTTCTTGAAGTTCTTAAAGATGTAAGAGGTAACCAGCGTGTTACAAGCGACAATCCAGAGGAAACCTATGATGTGCTGAAAAAGTACGGTCAGGATTTAGTTGAACTTGCACGTCAGAACAAGCTTGACCCTGTAATCGGACGTGACAGCGAAATTCGAAACGTAATCCGTATCCTTTCCCGTAAGACAAAGAATAACCCAGTTATCATCGGTGAGCCGGGTGTAGGTAAAACAGCAATTGTCGAGGGACTTGCCCTGCGTATTGTACGTGGCGACGTGCCTGACAACCTTAAAGAGCGCAAGCTGTTCAGCCTTGATATGGGCAGCCTGATTTCAGGTGCAAAGTTTCGTGGCGAGTTTGAGGAACGTCTGAAGGCCGTGTTGAACGAGGTAAAGAAATCCGACGGCAGAATTATCCTATTTATCGACGAACTGCATACCATCGTTGGTGCAGGCAAATCCGACGGCGCAATGGACGCAGGCAACCTGCTTAAACCAATGCTTGCAAGAGGCGAGCTCCATTGTATCGGTGCAACAACCCTTGGCGAGTACAGCAAGTATATCGAGAAAGACCCTGCCCTTGAAAGACGTTTCCAGCCAGTTATGGCTGACGAGCCAACTGTTGAGGATACAATTTCAATCCTCCGTGGCTTAAAGGAGCGTTACGAGGTTTACCACGGCGTAAAAATTCAGGACTCCGCACTTATCACAGCCGCAGTCCTCTCCAACAGATATATCACCGACCGTTTCCTGCCTGACAAGGCAATCGACCTTGTAGACGAAGCCTGCGCACTTATCAAAACGGAAATGGATTCTATGCCAGCGGAAATGGACGACCTTGCACGAAAGATTATGCAGGACGAAATTGCGGAAACGGCATTGAAAAAAGAGGAAAGTAAGCTTGCTGCAGAGGAATTGGCGGAAATCCAAAGGGAACTGGCGGAAATGCGTGCGGAATTTGCAGAAATGAAAGCGCGCTGGGAAAACGAAAAGACAACAATTTCCCGTCTGCAGAAGCTTCGTGAGGAAATTGAGCAGACCAACGGTGAAATTGCTGCAGCTGAAAGAACTCACGATTTGAACAAGGCCGCTGAGCTGAAATACGGCAAATTACCAACCTTAAAGAAAGAACTTGAAGAAGCGGAAGCCGCTGCCGAAAAGCAGAAAGAGCAGGCTGACAATCTCCTCCGTGACAAGGTTACCGAGGAAGAAATTGCACGAATTGTCGGCAGATGGACAGGTATCCCTGTTTCAAAGCTGATGGAGGGCGAGCGTGAAAAGCTGCTCAACCTCGACAAGATTTTGCACCAGCGCGTAATCGGTCAGGAAGAAGCCGTGCAGAAGGTAAGCGAAGCAATTCTTCGTTCCCGTGCAGGTATTCAGGACCCCGACCGTCCGATTGGCTCATTCCTCTTTATGGGACCGACTGGTGTCGGTAAAACTGAACTTGCAAAGGCGCTTGCCCAGTCCCTTTTCGACGACGAGCACAACATCGTCCGTATGGATATGACGGAATATATGGAGAAGCACAGCGTCAGCCGCCTTATCGGAGCGCCTCCGGGTTACGTTGGCTATGATGAGGGCGGACAGCTTACCGAAGCGGTACGCCGTAAGCCGTATGCTGTAGTGCTTTTCGACGAGGTTGAAAAGGCGCACCCCGACGTGTTCAACATTCTCCTGCAAATCCTCGACGACGGACGTGTTACAGATTCACAGGGCAGAACAATCGACTTCAAGAACACAATCATCATTCTCACCTCAAACCTCGGCTCAGACTATATCCTTGACGGTATCGACGAAAACGGAGTAATCTCCGACGAGGCAAGAGAGCAGGTTAACCGCGTGCTAAAGGGACATTTCCGCCCCGAATTTCTGAACAGACTTGACGAAATCGTGTTCTATAAGCCGCTGACCAAGACGGAAATCTACCCGATTATCGACCTTATGCTCAACGACCTCCGTGACCGTCTGAAGAGTAAACAGCTTGACATTTCGGTTACCGACGAGGCAAAGGAATACATCGTAAAGAACGGCTATGACCCCGTTTATGGTGCACGTCCACTTAAGAGATTTATCCAGCGTAAGCTTGAAACAATGATTGCAAGAACAATCATCGCCGACGATATCGAGCCGTACTCCGTGTTGAAGGTTGACTCGGACGGAAATGACTTGACACTTACCGCTGAAAAAAAAGCGGAATAATAAGAAAGACCGAGGTTTTCCTCGGTCTTTCTTTGTACTATTTTATCTCCTCAACTTCAATAATCGGAGCAGGGTAGGATACAAAAATCCCCCACATATCATCACGCATTATTTTATACCCCACAAGCTTTCCCGAAACCTTAATCGGCATTTCTTCACCCTCAATTTCGGCAAGTAGGTCAAAATCAGCAGTTATATATATCTTGCCGCTATTTGCATAGGCAATGTAATATTCGCTGTTCGGATTTTGAAAAATGTAAGTAATCTCAAGGCTTCTGTTGATGTAAAAATGAATTCCTATACCAATAACAGCACTCCACATAGCAATTATTAAAATAATTATCGGAATAATAATTTTCTTTTTCATTCTGTTACTCCTTATAATTACGCATTGCGAATTAAGAATTACGAATTTTCTCCAGCAACGCCGTACATCCCTCATAAATATCCCGATAAGTAACCTGAAAATTACCGCTGTACCACGGGTCAGCAACATCACCGCCGCCCACGTAATCCATAAGCTTGCGGATTTTTCCAGCAGGGTCGCCGCCGAGCATTCGGGTCATATTGCGGATGTTAGCGCTGTCCATTCCGATGAACAGGTCATACTTGCCGTAATCGCTTGCCTGTAACTGTACCGCTCGCTTGCCCTCGCAGGAAATACCGTGCTTTGCAAGCTCCTCACGTGCAGGGGGATATACGGGATTACCCACACCACGGAAAATTTCCTCCGTGCTTGTGGCACTTGAAGCAATCACGAACTCATTGGCAATTCCAAGCCGTGAAATCATATCCTTAAGTATAAACTCAGCCATCGGCGAACGGCATATATTGCCGTGGCAGACGAACATTATTTTTACCATATTTCAATTCCTCACTTCCTCAAATCCAACACCATAAATATGTCCGAGCGCTCATTTTTATTGTATCTCTCCGTGTCAGCAAATCCAAATCTGCGGTACAAACCAATCGCTTTCGTGCTTGTGGAAAGCGAGTCAAGATACATCATTTCGTACTCCATCTCTTTTGCGTAATCAATTGCCTTACTCAGCAAGCATTTGCCGTAACCCTTGCCGTGATATTTTTCCAGCAAATACAGCGATTTCAGCTCACAGCTTGCATTATCAAGTACCTTAACACCAACCGCACCAATGATTTTACCGCCGTCAAACATACACCAGAATGCCTTGAAGCTGTGCTCAATGTCAAGGTAAAAGCCGTGACGTGTTTGCAAATCCAGCGCACGTCCCGACTCAGGCAGACATTGCTCCAAAAATTCAATCAGAAGTTGCTCAAATTCTTTTTTGTATTCTATAGGCTTGAAGTTTTGCATTTTATCACGTCCATTATTTTTCAAATTCGTAAGTTTTGTGCCCCTTCCCCATATAATCTGAGCATAAAAAAGGTGCGTGTCCATTGTAATATTTATCGGTAAGCATTTCTGCATTTAGGGGATAAGCGTTAAATTCAGCCTCGGTAATTTCAAAATATTCGTTGTGATAGCTGTTATGCCCATCACCAATAATACATCTTACTGCAAAAATATAGATATCAAATTTGCCGACGGTGCAAGTATTTCTTCGTATAGCTTTGTATTCTGTAAAATCATTGCATGTGTATTTCATAAAGCCCTCCAAGCTGATATTTAGTTTATTATAGCAACAACAATCAAAATTGTCAATGAAAAAGCCACTTCTGCATAACGCGGAAGTGGCTTTGTAACATTTATTTATCCCTGTGTTTTTCCTCATACTTGTGCTTTGTCGCCATACCGCCGCGGATGTGACGCTCCTGTTTATTGATTTCAAGGATTTCCTTTACAGCAGGGTACATCTGTGGATTGATTATGGGGAGTTTTTCTGTTATATCTTTATGTATGGCTGTCGCAAATTAGAAACGTTTCATCAAGCCCTATTTCCCCGAAAAGATTGAGGAAAATGTCAATCTCTCCGTCCTTGTCAACCTCAATGCGGTTGATAATCTGCTTAAGCTGTGCATTGCTCATCGAAGCAACATCAGTAGTGTTGCCAATGCCGTCAAAGGTCTTGCGGAGAATATCTTCAAGCATATCGTTGCGGCTTAGATTGTACTCCGTAATCGTAAGTTCATTCTTAATTTTTTCAAGTTCAGCATCAATAACCTTGACCTTTTCATTCAGCTCAGCACGGCTGATAATTTCATCAATGTACATATCCATATACTTCTGACGCTTCTTTTCAAGGCTCGTCTTGCGTTCATTAAGTTCAGCGTTGTAACTTTCATTGTCATCACGGTTCTTGTAAACACGGCTGAACTCTGAAACAATATTCTTCACCATAGCATCCTTGTTTTTCATAAGTTCAGCAAAGTATTCACGAAGCTTGTCCACAAGCATATCTTCGTTCAGCACAACAGTATTCGCACACATATCCGAACCCTGCACATTACGCACACTGCAAACCCAGCGTCCCTTGCCCTTGTAAATCGTCCTGCGGAAAGAATAACCACATTCCTTGCACTTGATAAGCGTGCTGAAAAGGTGACGGTTGCTGCTGCGCTCGTGATTGTTCTTGAAGCAATTCTTACGCTTCTCCATAACAGCCTGCGCACGTTCAAAAAGTTCGTCATCAATAATCCGAAGTTCAGGACGTTCAACAACGTACCATTCTTCTTCGTCACGCTTCTGACGTTTACTTGTAAGGAAATCCTGCACTTCTTCCTTGCCGTTGATAACCTGACCGATGTAAAGCTTGTTCGTAAGAATACGTGCAATAGCATTCTGCGTCCAGTTGTAGCCACGCTTTGTCTTTATGCCACGGCCATTGAGAATGTTGCCAATCTTCGCCGCACCCATTTCTTCCTTCGTGTACATCTCAAAAATCTCACGCACGATTTTCGCCTCAGCAGCATTTATTTCAAGATTGAAATAATCACCGATAATCTTGTCGTACCCAAAAACAAAATTCGGAACACGTCCCTTTTCAGCATTGATTTTCTTGCCGAACTTGATACGCTTTGAAGTGTTAGCGGACTCCTCCTGTGCAAGCGCACCGAAAATAGTGAGAATGAACTCCGAGTTGCCGAGAACAGTCTGATTAGCCGTGAGAAAAACAGTTTCAATGTTCAAAGCCTTCAGCTGACGAATGCTCTGAAGAAAGTCAACAGTGTTACGGGCAAAACGGGAAATGTCCTTGACAACAACCATCTCGAAAAGCCCTTTCTGCGCATCACGCATAAGTCGCAGAAATTCAGTACGGTTTTTAATCTTCGTTCCGGAAATACCCTCATCAGCATAAAGCCGAACAAGATTGTGTCCGCTGTTCTGCGTGTATTCTGTGAAGAATTTCTTCTGCGCCTCAAGGCTGTTCAGCTGGTCTTCCTTGTCCGTAGAAACTCGACAGTATGCCGCAATATTCATGTAATCCCTCCACTATTTCTGTTACTTCTAATTATGGCATGGAATTTGACGGGTGTCAAGGGGGATATTGTGTTTTTATGTGAGTGATGATGGATGTCCATATTGTAAATGATGATAAGAATAACGGCAAGGAGTTGTTCCTTGCCGTTATTTTTGTGGCGTTTTACAAATATTGTCAAGCATCTAATTTGTTGTCCGTACTTTTGGACAAGTATTTATGGTATAATATATGTAGTGTCATTATAGAATTTACTTTACATATATTTCTTGCATGCATCCATATATTTATCAGCAAATTTCTTTCTTAAATTTTCTGGTTCAAGAATTACGGCGTCTGCACCAAATTTAAGAAAATAATATTCTGCTTGACGTTCTGTACAATTAAAAGTATAAATATAGTCACCATTATCAAGTCTTGTAAGTTCGTGATATTGAGGACGCATAAAAACCATATGATCATAATTATCTTTTCCTGCTTGCGTAAGCATAACTTTGATTTCAATGTTTTTACCGTGTAAAAATTGAACTCCATTTGAGATAAGTAACTCAGACAATTCTTTTTTGTGTTCTTTGCTGATATTGATTTTCTGTGGAGAAAGCTTAATATTTTCCATATATGACAAACGGCAGTTTATAGCTGTATTATCCGAAGTAAAGCCTAACACGTAGTTGTATGATGACCATTCATCAAGAGCAATTTCGTATGGAGAGAGTTCATAAAATGTTCCTCTGTAAGTGTATGTGATTTTTCTTGATAATTGTATGGCATCAGATATAGTACGATATGTTTTCTTGAAATAGATTTTTTCTCTTTGATAGTATGGAAGTCTGGAGTATTCTTCAAAAATTGCCTTGAGGTATTTTCCTACCGATGGAACACTATCGCTTTTTGATGAACTTCTATAATACTTGTCAGCACATCCTATTTCATATTCATTTTCAAGAATTTGCTGCGTTTCCTTTTGCAAACGGAAATTAAAATGAATTCCTTTAATAGAAGCAAATAGGGATGGCGATGAAGTAGCAACAGCTTCATTATAATAATTTTGAAAAATTGCATTTAGAAAACCGGATGGAATTTTATTCAAGGGACATTGGTCATTTGTAAATGCAGAATAATCACAGCTTAAAATATAAAAAGCATAATCGCTGAGATTAATGTTTTGCTTTATGTACGGTGTATCATTTGAATTGTTTATTATGAATGCCATAGTATCACTCCTTATGAAAATAATAGCATACAAATTAAATGATGTCAATAATTTTATACTCTTTATGGGTATAAAAAATGTAAGATAATGCCTTTATATGATATATTTGGGTATAAAATATATTTTTAAATATCACATTGTATTCCGTATTGTTGCATAGTATAATAAACTTAAAGAAACGTTTTTAACGAAAATGGAAGTATTTGTACTGGTAAAGGGGGATTTTTAATGTCTTATGATTACAATCATGATGGGGAAAGCGACTGGAAAGACATTGTGTATGATATGGATATGGAGGAGATTGAAAAAGGGACATATGGTACTCATAATTCGCCATCAAGCGGCTATGAAGCAGATAATGCGGGATGTCTGGCAAAAATAATAGTTTGCATTTTGATTTTTGCTCCAACTATATTTCTTTTCGATTTTTTTGAAGAAAACTTCAAAATGTCTGATGAAATTGCAGGTGTTGCTATATATGTTATTGGCTTTGTAGTGTCAATAATATGGGTTGCTATTTTCAAATTTATTGTAGTAGTTTTGGAGAAAAAAGAAGCTAAAACAAGAAACAATAATAAGCCAGGAAAGCATTTGTAAATATTGACAAAAAATTAAATATATGGTAAAATTTATACATAAATTTTGTTTTTTAAGGAATGATTTTGTGTGATTAGAACAATAAATTTGAAATTGGATGTATCTGCTGATGAGCACTTTGGTGTTAATAGATCATCACTTTTACACGGCTTTTTAATGGAAGTAATAAGTCCGGAGTTTGCGGATAGTATGCATGCTGCAACAATCAGACCATATAGTCAGAATCTTAGCAAGGATAAGGATAATAATTGGACATGGCAGATTAAAACGTTAACTGATGATGCATGGGAAAACATAGGAGGTGCTTTAGAAAATGCAAGTGAGATATTCCTGAAGCATTGTAATACAAAAATAATTATTTTATCCAAAGAGACGGAAGAAACAAGTTTTGGTAAAATATTTGAGGATGCATATTTCAGCGATTCCAGTTCGAAATATATTGAACTTGAGTTTGTTACACCTACTGCTTTCAAAAGCAACGGAAGATATGTAAACTATCCTGATATTAAAATGCTGTTGTCAAGTCTTATACGAAAATATGATTTCTGTTCAGACAAGACTTCGGTGTACGATGAACGGCTTATGGAGGAATTGGTCAATAACACATCAATAGTGAAATATAACCTCAGAAGTACGCATTTTCATTTGGAAGGAGTAAAAATTCCATCTTTTGTTGGTAAAATTACTCTTAAAGTAAATGGTCATCCAAATATGGCGTGTATGGCAAATATGCTTGTAACATTCGGGCAATACTCAGGCGTTGGAATAAAAAATGCTCTTGGTATGGGAGCAATAAAAATAATTGAGCAAAGGAAGGTGTATGCTAATGAATAAGAAACAGCAGGATCTGATTATCGGCTGTCTGCTGCATGACTTTGGCAAGCTGTTGTATCGTTACAATGATGGAAGAAATCATAGTACAAGTGGTTATGATTATCTGAAAGAACTTCCAAATCTGAAGGATGAAACAGACATTCTTGACTGTGTACGGTACCATCATGGTGCGATGCTGAAGAATGCAAATGTTGGCAATGACTCAATATGCTATATTACATATATAGCTGATAACATTGCAGCTGCAGCTGACAGAAGAGCAAAGGAAGCAAGCGATGGAGGTTTTGTAAGAGATATTGCTGCAGAAAGTATTTTTAATATCCTTAACGGCAATAATCAGCAGAAAATTTATTCGCCAAAGGTGCTTTCAGAAAATGCAGGTATCAATTATCCGACAGATGAAAGCGTTTCGTTTTCAGAGGAATTCTATGGTAAGATTGTTTCTAATCTCAGAGATTCAATTAATGGTATAGAATTCAATGATGAGTATCTTAATTCGCTTTTGCAATTACTTGAAGCAAATCTGACATTTATTCCATCATCGACACAAGTTGGTGAACTCAGAGATATTTCACTTTTTGACCACGTAAAGCTTACAGCAGCATTTGGAAGCTGTATTGAACAATATCTTTCTGAACAAGGAATTGATGATTATAAGAATGCTTTATTTGAAAAATCGGAGGACTTTTACAATAAAAAAGCCTTTAGAATGTTCAGCCTCGACTTAAGTGGCATTCAGGATTTTATCTACAATATCAGCAGTAAAGGCGCTTTGAAAGGTCTTCGTTCCCGTTCATTCTATCTTGAAGTTCTTATGGAAAGTATAGTAGATGAATTCCTTTCAAGACTTAATCTTTGCAGAGCAAATGTTATGTATACAGGCGGTGGTCATACATACATAATTATTCCTGCGACAGATGAAGCTGCAAGAATTACATCGGCATTTGAAGAAGAATTGAACCAGTGGTTTATCAATACTTTTGGTAATTCTCTTTATGCCGCAAACGGATATTGTGATTGTTCTGCAAACGAGCTGAAAAATATTCCAGATGGAAGTTATCGTGAAATATTTGCTTCTGTAAGTAAGGAAATATCAGCTAAGAAGATCAGCAGATATTCTGCCGCAGATATACTGAAACTTAATGTTCCGAAGAGCTATGACCATTCAAGAGAATGTAATATATGTCACAGAAGTGATATGTTGGATAAGGACGATAAGTGCAGCATATGTGCAGGGCTTGAAAAGCTGTCTGGATTTATTGTAGATAGTGAAGATATGTTCTTTACTGTACTTAAAACAGATAATGCAACAAATTCTGTGCCGTTGCCTTTTGGCTGTTGCCTGACAGCATACACTTCAAAACAACTTGTAGATGCTATGAAGAACAATGATGATTATATTCGTTCATATAGCAAAAACAAAGGATGTACAGGATATAATCTTTCTACAAATCTTTGGGTTGGAGATTATGCTGCTCACAAAGAATTCACTCAGCTTGCAAAGAATGCAGGCGGAATAGAACGATTAGCTGTAATAAGAGCGGACGTTGATAATCTCGGACAAGCTTTTGTAAATGGATTTGCTGAAGTGAATGGAGGAAAGTATGAAACCATTTCAAGAACAGCAACGTTTTCAAGAAAGCTTTCTGAATTCTTTAAACTTCATATCAACGATATACTTTCAAACGGAGAATTCCAGTTATACACCGATAAAACAGAAAAGAAGCGTAATGCAGTTATTGTATACGCAGGCGGTGACGATTTGTTTGTTGTCGGTGGTTGGGACGACATAATCTGTTTTGGAGTTGATCTGTACAATTCATTCAAGAAATATAGTCAAGGAACAGTTACGGTTTCAGCCGGAGTTGGGATCTACCCTGATAAATTCCCTATATCTGCAATGGCAGAACAGTCGGGAAAACTTGAAGACGTAAGTAAGAGCTATAATAACGGAGCGAAAAATGCAGTAACATTGTTTGATGAAAATGGTTGTTATTCATGGCAGGAACTGATTGATGATGTAATCGGTGAAAAGCTTCGCACGTTACAGTCTTACATAAGCGGAAATGGTGTTCATGCAAAGGCAATGCTTTATAAAATGCTTGAACTTATCAGAGAAAAAGACAAAAAATGTGTATGTGCCCAAAAAGAATGTTCTTGTACAGTAGACACTCGTCTTAATATAGCAAGATTTGCATATCTGCTTGCCCGTCTTAAACCTGATAATGACAAGGCTACTTCAGAAGAGAAAGAGTTATATAATAATTTCTCAAAGAAGATGTACAGGTGGATTCAGGACGAAAAAGAATGTCGCCAGCTTGTAACAGCTATTTACATTTATGTATACATGAACAGAGATAGCGACGAAAACTGAAATTAAATTTTCAGTTCCAGGTTCTTGTTCCGAAAACATAGAAAAGGAGTATGATTATAAATATGAAAAAGCTTGATAAGCTGACTTATGTAAGTCAGGCAGAACAGGTAATAACAGAAAAGATCAGAAAGAACACTAAAAGAATAAGGGGTAATGAAGTTAAAGAGATTGCTCTTTCAACAAATAAAATCAGAAACATGCTCACACTCATCAATGAACTTTACGGTATGGCAAAGGCTGATAATGAAAAAGTTCTGAATGAGGAAATTCAGAGCCGTATTCAGTATACAAAAATGAAATTGGTATACGAAGCGGGACGTGATCCAAACGTAAAGGATTTGCTGAAATGTTCTGATTTGCTCGAATATCTTGATTCTGTAGGTGAGAGCAAAGACGCACTTATGCTGGTATGCAAATATATGGAAGCACTTGTTGCATACCATAAATTCTATGCACCGAAAGAAAACTAAACAGATGTGAAAGGATGAAAAAAATATGTTCAGTAAAATTATGATAAGCGGAGAAATTGAGCTTGTAACAGGTATGCACATCGGAACAGGCGGCGAGTTTGCAGCAATCGGTGCAGTTGATTCACCTGTTGTTCGCGATACACTTACACAAAGACCAATCATTCCGGGTAGTACTCTCAAGGGTAAGCTTCGCTCTGTTCTTGCAAGAAAATATAGTCCTATACACGCTAATAAGGCTGATGATGATTGCGATTCAATAAAGCGTCTTTTCGGTGGAATGTCACAGGCAAGCAGAACAATTTTCTCCGATATGACAATTTCAAATATGGCAGAACTTAATGACCAGAACATTTATACTCCAACAGAGGTTAAGTTTGAAAATACTATTCAGCGTCTGTCAGGTGTTGCAAACCCACGTCAGATTGAACGTGCAATAAGAGGCTGCAAGTTCGATATGGAAATCATCTATAATCTCACAGATGAAAAGGAAGCAGAGGAAGATATTGCTTTGCTTGCAGAGGGCTTCAAGCTTCTTCAGTTTGATTATCTTGGCGGACACGGTTCAAGAGGTTACGGAAAGGTAAAGTTCAACAATCTTTCTGCAGAAGCTGTTGTAGGTGAACCTTCCGATGAAATTATGGATAAAATAAATGAATTGCTTGGGGAAGTGAAGTAATATGAAGTACAGTATTTATAAGCTGTGCTTTAAGGCTCCCGTTCATTTCGGGCACGGAAGATTAAGCGGAAGTGTAAACACGTTTTTCGCTGATACACTATTTTCGGCATTGTGCAAGGAGGCACTTGAGTTATATGGAGATAATGGTGCTGAGAAAATGTATAAGCTTGTAAAGGATGGACAGTTGGTGATTTCCGACGCTATGCCGTACTGCGGAGAAACGTACTATATTCCAAAGCCGATTGCTCCGATTGAGGGAACAAGACACAGCGATTCATCAATGAAAAAGAAATTCAAGAAACTTAAGTATATTCCTGTCAGCGATATTGCGGATTATTTCAGCGGTGAATATGAGCCGTCAGCGGCACTTGAAAAGCTTGATAACCTTGGTAAAAGCGGTTTAAGAGCAGGCGTTGCTGTTAATAAGCTTGAAGATAATACACCATTCAATATCGGTACATATACATTCTCTGATAACTGTGGATTGTACTTTATAGCGGGCACTGACTCGGACGAGGCAGCAGATGCTATTGACGCTCTTATGGACAGCCTTTCCTATACAGGTATAGGAGGTAAAGTTTCATCAGGATTCGGACGTTTCGATTATCGCTTTGATGATGTTCCTGAAAACCTTATGCAGATGCTTGAAAATGATAATTCATCATCATATATGAGCTTGTCGCTTTCAATGGCAGATGAGGCTGAGCTTGAAAAAACAGTTGATGGAGCAACCTTTGAGCTTATCAAAAGAAGCGGATTTGTTGCGTCGGATACTTATGCGGATAACGCACAGAAGAAGCGTGATTTCTATTGCTTCAAGGGTGGTTCGTGCTTTGCAAATCGCTTTGGCGGAGATGTATTCGATGTTTCATTGGGTGGTGCACATCCTGTTTACAGATATGCTGTACCAATGTTTATTGCAATAAAATAAGGAGGGGTTATTACGGAAAACAGAATTTTGAATTACAAATGCAGACTTGAAGTGTTCGGACCTCTCTTTGTTGGCAGCGGTGAAAAAATAGAAAAAGCGGAATATATTCACGACAGAACATCAAACCGTATCTATGTGATGGACAGCGTGAAAATGTTCAACGGTCTGCAAAAGCGTAAGCTTCTGAATAAATTTCAGGATTCAGTAATGAATGCAGAGCGTGGCGTGAATCTTTATAATTTTATCCGTGACAATAATATTCAGTTATCTGAGTACAGCAAATGGTCACGTTACAGCTATGAAGTGGATCCGGGAATTGATTTGCGGCAAACACAGATTATGGGATGTATGAAGGATGCGTATAATATGCCGTATATTCCCGGCAGTAGCCTCAAAGGTGCAATAAGAAACTGTATCCTTAACGCAATGCTTCTGCAGACAAACAGATTTGAATCAACGGCTGTTGATGTTGAAAATGAAATGTTTGACAGAAGAAATACCTATCTTTCAAAGATTGCCAAAAAGCTTGATGCAGATCTTTTCCATACTCTTGAACGCGATGAAAAGAACAGAAACAATGCGGTGAACAGTATTTTTCAGGGCTTGCGTGTAAGTGACAGCAAACCGCTGCCAATCGACAAAATCGTGCTTTGTCAGAAAATTGACGTGATGCCAAACGGAAAAAGAAATCCGTTGAATGTGCAGCGTGAATGTATTGCACCAGGAACGGTTGTCGAGTTTGATATTGAAATTGATACAAATTTTTTCCCGTTTGACGGAGAGGATATCTGTAATTTTATCAAAGCGATGTATGATAATGAGAGAAAATGTTTTCTGTCAGCTTTTCCGAATATTCAGACAGAAAACGGTAATCTGCTCTATCTGGGTGGCGGAACAGGATACGTGTCCAAAACAGCAGTGTACTCACTCTTTAAAGAAAAAATCCGTGCAGTAAAAAATGCCGGCAAAATTCTTGATAAGGTTGATTCAACTGTGAAAAAGAGAGGCAGAACTGTCAAAGTCGGCAACCATCTCGAGGATTTAAAGACATATAAAGTTTCGCCGCATACAAGGAAATGTACATTGTATAAAAAGAAACTTTATGATTTTGGCCTGTGCAGACTTGATTTTCAGCCGATGACGCAGGCAAGCCGTTTGTAAGCTTTTTACGGTCTGTCGGCTGAAAAATAATCCCCGAAATGTTTTTCAGCCGCAAACCGTATTTTAACCGCCGTAGCTACGGCATTTGACGGTAGAGGATATAATCTACCGTCACCCCTGTGGGGGACGAAAACCAAATTTTATTACTGTACGCCCAACTTGCTATCTGCTATAATATATCTACCGTCGCCCCTGTGGGGGACGGAAACTTCTTGCAATTTCCGCTTCATATTCACGGATTTTCTTTGGATATAATCTACCGTCGCCCCTGTGGGGGACGGAAACATTGTGTTTGTGTTCATCATAATAATACCTCCATAAAATTATATAATCTACCGTCACCCCTGAGGGGGACGGAAACATTGTTGTTTCATACATAAAGTCCTGAGCTTC
>JAZSHA010000132.1:0-8480 GCA_045533025.1 Oscillospiraceae bacterium | reverse complement strand
GCAAAGGAAACAAGCAATCTCATCGATGAGATTTCCGACGCTTCCAATGCTCAGGCAGAGGCAGTTCAGCAGGTTACAATCGGTATCGAAAAGATTTCCGAGGTTGTTCAGCAGAACTCCGCTACTGCGGAAGAAACAGCTGCTTCCTGCGAACAGCTTAGCGGTCAGTCTCAGCTTCTCAGAAGTCAGGTCAGCAAGCTGAAGGCTTGATAAATAAGGTCATAAAAAAGTTAATCGGAAGTACCGTTTGGTGCTTCCGATTTTTATATTATGCAAAATAAATCCTCCGTGCAAAACACGGAGGATTTGGCGCGCCCGACAAGATTCGAACTTGCGGCCTTCAGAGTCGGAGTCTGACGCTCTATCCAACTGAGCTACGGGCGCAAATTATAGCTGTCTATAATTAAAAATTATCTGTCGGACAATCCGCCCGACAGATAATATTATACCATATTAGTGGGAAACATTCAACCTTTTTCCTTTATTTACGTTGATATTTGTTTTGGAAAAATAGTCGATTACTTTTTTCCCTTTTGCAGACTGTTCAAGCTTATCACGAATTTCGTCACGCATTTCGCCGAGACGGTTTATTGCAGCTGAATCCTTTTCGATAATCTGCTCACGAAGCTGATTAATCTGTGCAATCTTTTCCTGCAATTCCAGCAGCTCGCCGTTCAGTTCACCGATATCCTCAAATTTCATAAGCTTATTGAGGGTATCTTGCTGCTCAATGGTTTGCTCGCTGATAAATTTTTTTATATCAACTGAGATACCGTCCATTGAGGTTATTATGCTCTGACGTTCTTCAATCAATTCGCCTACTCCATCGATGTCCTCATACAGCATACGGTTTGTTATTTCGCTGTATCGTTCCATCTCACGGATTTTTCTGTCCACAAGGCTGAGAAGAGGTTTATTGTTCATTTGAACCTCCTTGGTTAAAATCCCTTTGAAGCCTGAGCGAATGCATCTCTCAGCTCCTGAAAGAAGGGGAGGAGAGTTTTCAGTATTTCAGCGTCCTTCTTAACGTTTGCCTGAATAAGATTTTCACGGAAATACTGATACATTGCCGCAAGATTTTTTGAGATTTCGTACTTTTCTTTAAGGTGGGCGTCCAGCGTATCCACGATATCCGCAACTCTTGTTATGGAATTATGAGCCCTTGGAATGCTCGGCTCCTCTTCGATGAAATATATTGCCTTATTAAGCTCTGTTATAGCCTTATCGTAAAGCGCAACAACAATCTGTCCAGGTGTCATTGTGGTAACTGTTTGCTGCATATACTTCTGGTATGGATTTTGCTGAATCATAATACAAATCCTTTCGGAAAAATTCTATTAATAGCCCTGCATGAAGTAGGACTGCTGCTGCTGAGCTTGAGCCATATACTTTTCAAGAGCAGTAAAGCGGTTCCAGTAGCTGTCCTGTTCCTTTTCATACTTATCGGTAAGTCTGTCAATAAGGTCCTGAATGGTTTCCATCTGTCTGAAAATCTGGTTATCCTTGTCAGTCTTGGTATTTGCCATACCAGCGAGAGAGGTGAGGTAACCGTACTTGTTGGTCTTTGTGGAAATAGCATTGTCAACTGTCTTTTCCAGCTTTGCAGCAAGACCGTTTTCAGATGTGAAGAAGTCGGCAATCTTATCGCCGTATGTTGCGATAGCGTTATCCAGCTTGCTTTCGTCGATTTCAAGCTTGCCGTGGTCAGACCAGGTATCTGTAAGAGTGATACCCATAGCGCCGAGAGTCATACCGTCAACTGCGGAAGCCATTGCGCCTCTGAGGTCGGAAAGGAATCTCTGAACGCTGTTATCACGATAGAGGAGACCCTTCTTAGCGTTTTCTTCCCAGTTCTTGATTTCGTCCTCTTCCATTTCTTCCTTCTGTTCCTCAGTAAGAGGGTCATAGTAAGAACCGCTGGACTTAGGTCTGGAGGTTGTAACCTCGCCGTATACATCTTCAAGAAGCTTGTTGTAGTCATCAATGAACTTAACGATAGCGTCCTTGATACCGTTTGTATCTCTTGCTGTGTCGATTGTGATATATTCATCTTCGGACTGAGCCTCAAACTCGCCTGCATTGGAGAGGTTGATGTTTGTTCCGTCAAAGTTGAAGGAATTATTTGCGCTTGTGTAAGTAACAAAGTTTTCGCCGTCGCTGCTTACTGTGATGGAGCTGTTTGTTCCGTAAGCAGTGATTGTATCTGTAGCGTTAGCACCCTGAATGCCTGTATCCTTGCCAAAAATATCGTTAAGGAGAGTCTTTGCTTCGTCGCTTACGCCGTCAACATCAGCAGCCGCAGTAATATTGCCTGAGCCGTCGATAGTGATGATACCTGCGTCAACGAGGTCCTGCATCTTGATGCCTTCAGTGCTGCCTGCGTTTACAACAACTTCGCTGCCGTCAACATTGAAGGTCATAGAAGAAACGCCTGCTGCTGCGAGGTAGGAAGCGTCAGCCTTCTTTGTTTCAACGTTTGTTGTGCCGCTTGCAAGATAGAAGTCATTTTCGCCGAAGCTTACTGCGGAGTCGGACTTAACGCTGAGGTTGTATGTAGTTTTCTGTGTTTTATCATCTGTAACAGTTGCAAAACCGAATTCAACGCCTGCAAGCTCTTCGCCTGTCTTATCCTTATAAGCAGCCTTCAAAGCGTCATTGAGAGCTGTTGTAACTTCTTCATCAGTGTAAGCGTCCTCGTTGCTTTCCTTACGTGTAAGAGTGCTCAGGTCAAGCTCAAGCTCGTGCTCTGTGCCGTCAATGCTGATGTTTACAGTATACTTGGAGGACTCAGCGTCATCTGTCTTGAAGCCGTAACGCATCTTGTTTGCGATATCATTGGTAATGCGTGTACTGAAATCGCTGTTAATCTGAGTATATTCAAGGCTGCCTTTATCAGCGTTTGTAACAGAAAGCTTATCGGAGCCGATATTGAAAAGGGAATTAAGCAGGTTGCCGCTGGACTGAGACATAGAAATTTCAGCCTTAACGCCTGTATCCTTTGTTTCAATTTCAAAGCTCTGGGAAACGCTGCTGAATGAAAGCTTAACGCCTGCATCGGAGGAGTTAACCTTGTTGATAAGGTCACCGATTGTAGTGTTGCCGTCAACCTCGAAGTCAGTGCCGTTGATGGTGAACTTGTACTTGCCGTCGGAGCCTGCAACGAGAGTTTCGCTGAAGTCAACAGCACCAAGCTTAGTAGATGTTGTAATCTTGCTTGAAGCGCTGAAATCAAGACCTACAGCCTCGCTTGCACCAACGCCGAATGTGTGGTACACATTATCGTTATTGCCGTTGAAAACGAGAGTAGAGGTACCAGCCTTGAATTCAAAGCCCTGACCTGCGTTTTTCAAATCAGCAACAGCAGTGTTTGCTGCGTTGAGGAAGCTGTTCTTTGTAGCTTCAACATCTGCGCCTGCTGTAAATGTAATATTCTTTGTAGCGCCGTCGAAGTTAAGCTCAACGGTATAGCTCTTGCCAGCCTCAGCCTTTGAGAAGTCGAGCTTTACAGCGCCGTCGGAAACTGCGCCATTTGAGTCAAAGCTTGCAGACTTTGCAGCTGTAGCCTTGGAAATTGTATACTTAGCAGCTGTAGCACCTGCGGAAGCTGTTGCGGAAATTACCTTATCGTTGGAGGAAGTAGCTGTGCACTTCTTCATAACAGCGTTAGCCTTGATGGAATTTTCGCTGAGGATATCGAGATACTTGTTCTTGAAATCAGAAATTTTGGAAATTACCGAACGGTAGCTTTCCTGCTTCCATTCAAGCTTTTGGAGCTTCTGCTTCTGAGAATTGAGACGAGCTTTTGTATTGGCAGACATAGCCTTTACGAGCTCTTCTGTATCGAGACCTGACATAAGTCCCGCCATTCTATTGGTTTCACGGATAGTTGCCATAAAAATACCGCCTTCCTATGATATGATTATTTTCAGACTTCCTGCTGACTGCGGAGCAGTGAAAGCAGGTCAGCGGCAGGTTTATGAACTGCTGCCTGAATGTTGAACCTTTCTGTGTCGAAAAGTTCATTTCGGATAATTCTCACGTCCGAGGGAGCGTCGATACCGATTTTAACCCTGTCCTTTGAAGTTTCAACAACAGTAACGGTAATATTCTCTCCTATACGGAGTCCCTCGTTGTTTTTACGGGTTATGACCAGCATTTACTCTCCCTCCTTTTTGAAGATAGGGAATTTTATAGGATAATTTTCTGCGGCAATAGTCTGGACCGCAAGCATTTTTTCCGTATTGATGAGTATCGGGCTTTTAAGGTTTACCGTTGTATCCTTGTATTCCTCGGGAACAACAGCCAGAACAAGATACTGAGGTTCATCATTCTCGCCAAGCTCAACAGCTGCAAGGCTTTCTGCGTCCGCAGTAATTTTATAATCCGCCACAATCTGTTCAGGAGCGTAAACTATAAAGCAAAGGTTTTCATTATCCACGCTCTGAAGCCATGCAGGATATTTATCGTCGCCAAGCGGAGAGAACATGATAAAGCGGTGCTCATCTTCAAAAGCGAAAATGCCGTGAGGAAATGTTATAATTTTATCCTCAGCAATTACCTGCTCGCCGAAATCTCTTGTTTTTATAGTCATAATACTATTCCTTTCTGCCCGTTTAAGGTTTTTATGCCTTTACATCAAGGGGTGCTTCATAGTTAGGGTCAGCACTTCTTGGGAAGTAAATCGGTTCACCGAGGTACTCGATGTCGATTTCAGGCATCTGAGTTACAACGAACTCAATGCTGCCGGGAACGAATTCAAAACCGGCCATATCAGCTTCGATATCGCTGCCGCCCTGCATCTGATAGTTAATGCTGAGTGTTCCGTCAGAGTAGCTTACAGCGTTGTTCTTTCCCTTAGGGAGGGACTGGAGAACCGACTCGATGCTCTTTGATTTCTGAGCAGCGAACTGGCTGTTGTCAACACCCTGAGTTGCTCCGCCTTCTGCGATTTTTGCAATAGCATCATAAGTAAGGGAGAAACCTTCGCTGCTTGGCGATGGTGTGTAGGAGTCGAAATTTCTGTTTTCAGAAAGATCAACTCTGTAAGGATTAGCCTGAACCCTTACGCCGCCTCCCTGCTTTGCGGAAACCTGTACAGATGGTGCACTGCTTGTGTTGTTTTCAACAGGCTTAAGCTCGGCTCTCTGAACCTTTACTTCAACCTTGATAGGAACGTGCTTGATACTTAACAACTGCTCCATATTATTACCGCCTTCCCGAGCAGCTATCCCTGCCGCCCTTTTTAAAATTTAAATCCTTTATAAGTTGAGCATCATATTAAAGAAAATCGAAGATGCTCTTTGGAAGAAGCTGAGAACCAATCTGGAGGGAAGCGTCGTAAGCCGCCATAACTGCCTCATAATTGATGATTTCTTCTTCCATATTTGTGCCTTCAACGAGGTTCTGTCTTTCCTTGAGGTTAAATCTGTAATCCTCGGTCTTGTTAAGCTGGAAGTCGATGCTTGCCTGCTTTGTACCGAGCTTTGCAATCTGAGTAAGAATGTGGTTGTTTGCTGTATTTGCACGGTCAATTATAGCATTTACGGTTGCTCTGTCGTTTTCTCTCAGTGCAGCAGCAACATCATAAGTAAGCTGGATAAGGTTGTTGCTGTAGCCTTCCTCCACACCGCAGCCGAGAATTTCCGCACCGTTGAGGGAAATATCGAGAGCAGTCTGACCGTCAACCTTATAATTCTCATCGTACTTGATACCGAGACCAATATCAACATAAATCGGATTTGAACCGGGGAAAGTGCTTGGGTCAGTGGAGCTGTTAAGCGCAACACCGTTATATGTAACGATTTTCTTGAAGGCTGCTCCGTCAGCAGCGGGAACAATCTTTCCGTCAGCGTCATAAACAACATTTCCGTCAGCGTCAACAGAAGCGTTGACTGTTTCGAAAGGAGTTGTGCCGTTGCTTGTTCCGCCGAAGAGCTGTCTTTCAGCGAAGTCAACGTTCATAGTATTTACCATATGGTCGGCAAGCTGTTCAACCTCTGTTGCGATGATATCAAGGTCAAGGTCATCATATGTGCTGTTTACGGCAGCAACAAGCTTTGTTTCAAGATTGATATAAACATCGTGAGCGATTGTGTAGAGGTTTGACTCAGCAGCAGCGAAAAGCTCCTTTGATGTGCTGAGGTTATCCTCGTAGATATCAAGGTCACGGAGCTGACGGCGGATAGTCATTGCCTTGCTTCCGTTTACGGAGTCCTCTGAAACTCTGTTGAACTTACGCTGTGTAGTAATTCTGTTCTGGCTTCTGAGCATAGAAGTAAGAGTTCTTCTGTTATTTCTCAGAAACTGCCCTGTAGTAATATTATTGGTAACTCTCATAGAGGTTCATTCCTTTCTTGCATCAGACATTACAGACCAACCTTGCCTGTGCCGTTGATGAGCTTATCGAGCGCCTCGTCGATGGTTGTAATCATACGGGAAATAGCGTTGTACCATTTCTGATAGTTCATCATATTGATACCCTCTTCGTCCATACTTACGTCCATAACCTCGCTTCTTGCTGTCTCAACGCTTGTGAGCATAATATCGGTAGCATTGTATACGCCTGTTTCGTATTCAACCTGTGTACCGAGGTTATCGCAGATATGTGCAACGAATTTTTCGGGTGTGAATTCCTGTGGGTCAAAAGTTGTACCGTCGCCGTACTTCTGAGGCTTGCTAAGAACGCCAAGCATTTTCTGAATGTAGCTGTTATCGAGTTCAGCATACTGGTTGCTTTTTGTAGGGTTGGAAATAAGCTCAGGGTAATCCTGCCAATCATCAGCAACTCTGAAATTCTGAGCAGCTGTTCTGAAATCATCGCCGTAAGTAAAGATTTCGCCGTAGCCGTCAAAGATTTTATTCATTTCATCACTGATAGTCTTAACAAAGGAGTTAAGCATATCGCGGTAATATTCGATACCCTGATATGGGTTTGTAATATCTGTATTTCCCTTTGGGTCAACCACTGTTTCAGCGAAGATGCCTCTGCCGTTCAGAACATCGAGAGAGCCTCTGAGTGAGCCTGAATCCAGAATATACTCACCGTTAGCGTCCTTGCCCGAAATATTTACGGTAGCACCTGCTGCGCCGCTTCTTACGAGGAGCTGCTTGTCGCTGCCCACATCGTTCTTGGTGCTGAGGTCAAACCATTCGTCCTTATTGTAAAGACCGCCGACGATATCACCGTCAGCATTGTACTGAACCTTAGAAATTTCGTAAGCAAGCTCTGTAGGCTTTGGATTTTCCTTTGTGGTAGCCATCTGAGCGTACTTGTCATTTGAAACAGCAAGCTGATTTGCAAAATGAACGGTGAATGTACCGTCGTTTTCTTCCTTGACATGCATATTGCCGTACTGGGAAAGCTCGTCGAGGAGGCTGTGGAACTGGTCCTTCAGTTCGAGAGGACCGTAATCGTTCATAACGTGGTAGTTACCCTCATCGCTTTCAATGTAGCCCATAGTAATATAAGCGTCCTTAATCTGCTTGTTGAGGCTTCCCATTTCAGCGAGGATAGCGTTGACTCTGTTTACTGTAGCCTGAGTATCGCCGAGAACCTGGTCGGAGATATCAGTAAGCTTGGAGTCATAGTTTACGACTGCCTGAATAAGGCTTTCAGCGTTGTTGAGAGCGATGTTTGCCATTTCAACTCTGTCAGCGTTGTCAACGGAGAAGCTCTGAAGCGACTCCTTGAACTGGTTAACGATTGAAGCGAAGCTTGCGCCCAGCTCATCGGTTTCAATTGCGTCGAAAACATCCTCAACATCAGCAAGCGTGGTCATCTTTGTACCAACGTCGCAAAGGTCACTGCTGTAGTTTCTTACCTTTGTATCAAGGAGTCTGTCACGGATTTGTGCAACGCCCACCGCATCAGAACCCTTACCTGCCAATGTAATTGAAGTATTGTAACCGAGAGAGCCTTTTACATTTGCAACGGAGCAGATGTCAATTCTCTGTCTTGTATAACCTGGTGTGTTTATATTTGAAATGTTATGTCCTGTGATATCCAGCGCCTTCTGGGAAATGAGAAGAGCTTCACGCTGAACATAAAGACCCATAAAACTTGATGCCATTTATATCAATCCTTTCTCATACATTTTTGGAAATCGCAAGTCTTGAAGCGTGCTCACGCTTTACTGCGCCCTTTCCGTCGTAAACGTCAAGCTCAGCGGTTCTGCGCTGAATTTTTTTCAGACGTTCGGTAACAGTTATATTTGCTGCGTCATTAAGTTCTTTAATTCTGAAAACAATTTCGGAAAGCTCTTTATGCTGGGCGGTGAGCTTCTCCCTGAATTCTTCGGGAGCGTTTTCCGCAATTTCAGCAAATGTAGAGCCCGTTGTTCCTTCAAGAACCTTCAGCCGTTTTGTTTCGTAGCCGTTGGTTTTCATAATGAGAGCCTGCTCCTTTGAAAGGGAGGAGCTGAGCTGTACAATCTGATAACGGTTAAGCATTTCCAGCTTCAGATAACCTAACTGCAAAAACT
>JAZSHA010000069.1:0-12702 GCA_045533025.1 Oscillospiraceae bacterium | reverse complement strand
CTTGTTTCAATGCTGTCGCTGGAAACAGCAATGTTTTCTGCATTTGGTGAGGATATGTCACCTGAAAACCAAAGGCTTATGATTATGCTGACAGGTGCGGTAGTAAGTATTATTATTGTTACAATGTCAGTATACAGCATTGTAAAGAATTCAAAAGAAATAAAGGAAATTATGGAGAATGATAACTATGGAGAATAAAGAAACCTTCAGCTACACCTACTCTGCCACACAGCAGGAGGAGATAAAGAAAATCCGTGACAAGTATGCACCAAAAGAAGCTGATAAAATGGAACAGCTTAGAAAGCTTGATGCAAGTGTCACGAAAAAGGGGACAATAATTTCGCTTGCAGTAGGAATTATAGGTGCGCTTATTCTTGGGACGGGAATGTGCTGCTGTATGGTATGGACGGATTTGTTTGTGCTTGGAATTATTGTGGGTATAGTCGGAATTGCTATGGTTTCCGCCGCATATCCTCTGTACAGCAGCATAACAAAAAAAGAACGCGAAAAAATAGCTCCTGAAATCATAAGGCTGACAGATGAACTGATAAAATGAAAACACCGTGCTGAATTTGGCTTCAGCACGGTGTTTTTACTTTTTTAGTCTTTCTTTTGCTTCCTTAATGCTTTCCCCGTCCTTGGTAAGAAAGCTGTCAACGAACTTGTCCTCAATTTTTGTGTAGCCCGAAACTACCGTTTTCTCGATTTTTTTGTATCCGCCAACTACAGCGTTTTCAATTTTCTGATTAGCATGTACAAGTTTAGATTTTGCCATCTTACTTTTCCTCCTTCATAATTTTTTCGCTCAGAGAAATAATTTTGTCAGCATATTTTTCCTTTCTTGAAGAAAGGATTTTTTTGTATATAGGGTAATTCACGATTGCCATAAGCATACCGATTACACCGATTACAATTCCTAAGGGTATTGTGTTTGAAATACCGAGCTGTGCGCCGATGTCGGTCATAACAAAGCTCATTCCTGCACCCATAATAATTGCGGAAATACTGCCAAAAACATAACCGAATATATTTGCGGGACGCTTCACCTCTGCGTCAAGCTCACGGAGCAGGTCAAGCTCTTTCTGTGTGCTATCCTTTTCCATATACTGAGTACGGATTTTCTCCACCATAAATTCTGTATCGTTTCTGTTCATAATATAGCCTCCTTGAATTTCTGTTTAAGATTATGGCTTTATTATATAGGGTTGTTGTTTAAGAAAGTTTTGGGAAATGTTTGAGTTTTGTTAAATTCAGATAAATGTGTAAAAAAGTTTTATAATTCAACGAAATAAATTTCTGTGCAGTGTTTTGTACTACATCAAAAATGAATAACATAAAACTATGGCGTGAGCAAAACTTTCACAGGGTAAGCAGCAAATGTATAATGTGCAAATAAAATTTCATTTTTTTGTCTGTATGCCTTGAAAATATTTTTTGTATATGTTATAATTGTTTAAAAATATCATGAATATTGTTAATAAATTTTGAGATATAGCTATCACTCGGAGGAATATTATGGAAAAAATACAAAAAAGGATTACAGATTACTTTAAGGAAGACCTTGATATACGCCACCGATTGCTGAATTTAATACTTATTGTTGTTTTTGTGGGAGGTATCTTTTCCTTCGTTTGCAGTTTTATTATAGGTGTCGGGTGGATATCGATTTGTATAATGGGCTTGCTTATAATCAGTGTTCTGATTTTTATGTGGGTTGCAAATGAGAAAAAAAGACCTGATTTGGCAAGCCTTGGACTTGTAGCATTTGCGAATTTCATTGCGTTTCCGATAATGTATTTCACATCAGGCGGTATCAATTCAGGTATGCCATTGTGGTATCTTCTCGGATTGATATTCTCATGGCTTCTTCTGACAGGAAAAGCATGCACGATTATGAATTTGTTGGGAATTGCTGCGGTAACTGTGTGTGTATTGGCAGAGCTGTATTTTCCTGAACTCGTGACAATGCTTGAAACCCGTGAAAAGGTGAGCTGGGATTATATTCAGTCTATTGCTTGTGTAAGCTGTATTTTTGGCTGTATATTCAAGTATCAGACATATATTTATGAAAAAAAGAGAAAACAGCTTGAAAACGCAAGCAGTGCCAAAAGTGACTTTTTGGCAAATATGTCTCACGAAATCCGTACACCAATGAATGCTATAATCGGTATGTGCGAGCTTATTCTGCGTGAACAGGATATCAGCGAAAGCGTAAGGGATAACTGTTTCAACATTCAAAGCTCCAGCCGAAGCTTGCTTTCTATTATAAATGACATTCTTGACTTTTCAAAGATTGAGTCGGGAAAGATGGAAATTATCGAATCCGAATTCAATATAGCTTCAATGCTGAATGATGTAATAAATATGACAATGACACGTAAGGGCGACAAGAAAATTGAAATTATGGTTCACGCTGACCCTGATATTCCATGCGGATTAATTGGTGACGAGGTGCGTATTCGTCAGATTATGATTAATCTTATGACCAATGCAGTAAAGTTTACCAGCGAGGGTGCTGTAACTCTGAATGTGTCATTCAGCAGGCAGGCTTATGGTATTAATCTTAAAATTTCAGTTGAGGACTCTGGTATTGGTATTACTGAGGAAAACCTTGAAAAGCTCTTTGACAGCTTCCAGCAGGTTGACACGAAAAAGAACCGTTCAATTGAGGGAACGGGTCTTGGGCTTGCTATCTCAAAGCGTCTGGTTACAAAAATGGGCGGTTTCATCAACGTGTCAAGCGTTTACGGAGAAGGCTCAATTTTCAGTTTTGTTATTCCGTTGAAGGTAAGCAACAGCAGTCCGTTTATCAGCGTCAATAAGCCTGAAACGCTGAATGCGGCGGTGTACATTGATTTCAAGAAGTTCAGACTTGCATCTGTTGAGCATCATTATATGGCGCTGATGAATGAAATGAGTCAGCAGCTTCACGTTGGAATGCAGCATACTCCTGTTTTTGATGAGCTTACAAAGTGTATTGACAGTGGAGAAATAACTCATTGCTTTATCGGTAAGGAGGAATATATTGCTCATAAGGATTATTTTAATGATTTAGCATCAAAGATGAATGTTACAATTGTACAGGATATGCTGAATTCTGTTCAGGTACCTATGGAAATAAAATGTGTTTACAAGCCGTTTTATACAATGTCTGCGGCTGCGGCTCTTAACAACGAAAGTATTTCAACAAATCTCAGCGAGCGCCGTGGTTCGGCAGCAGGCTTCTCAGCTCCGAAGGCGAGGGTGCTTATTGTTGATGATAATATTATCAATCTGAAGGTTGCGGTAGGTCTTATGCAGCCGTATCATATGCAGCTTATGACTGTTGACAGCGGCAAGGCTGCGATTTCGATGCTTCGTTCACAGGATATCGATGTTGTATTTATGGACCATATGATGCCTGAAATGGACGGTGTTGAAACAACACAGCGTATTCGTGAAATGGAGGGCGAATATTATAAGAAGCTGCCGATTATTGCTTTGACGGCAAATGCTGTAAACGGAGTCCGTGAAATGTTTATCGAGGCAGGATTGAATGATTTCATTGCAAAGCCGATTGAGCTTTCTGCTCTTGACAGAGTGCTGAAAACGTGGCTGCCGCACGAATACATTATGAAGCCTGTTTCTATGGATTACGGAAAAAATGACCGCAGAAAGGCTAATAGAAACAAATCTGAGAATGATAACGGACTTATTTCAGTTTCAAAGGGACTCGGCTACACGGGAAATAATGAGGAAACCTATTATGAAATTCTCTCGGTATATGTGCGAAAGGGCGAAGAAAAGCGTGTGCAGATAAATTCCTTTGCTGAAAAAGAGGATTGGAAGAATTACATTATTGAGGTTCACGCTCTTAAAAGCACGTCGCTCAGTATTGGTGCAGTTGAGCTGTCTGAGCTTGCTAAAAAGCTTGAGCTTGCAGGCAAGGCAGGAGACTATGACACTATTGTAAAGGAAAATGAGGCTCTTTCTGAACTGTACAAAAGGGTCATTGCAGAGGGCGAAAGGATTGTTAATGAGAGAAATGCGCTGATTGCTCCGCAAGAAGAGGCTGTAACTGAAACAGCTTCGGAAGAGATAGATGCAGAACATCTGATGGAGTGCGTTTCGGCAATTGAAGAGCTGTGTGCCGATTTTGACGGAGATGAAATCATAAACAAGGCAAAGGAAATGTCAGCTTATTCCTTTAACGGAAAGGCATTGAAGCCTTACTTTGATAAAATTGCTGAATATGCGGCTGATTTTGAGTATGACAGCTCCCTTGATGAGCTGAATAAAATGGCTGAAGAAATCGGCTTGGGAAAGGAGCAGAGCTGATATGTCAGAGAAAAGAAAGATTTGCATAACAACCGACTGTGTATGTGACCTTCCTGATGAAATGCTGAAGGAAAACAATGTTGATGTGGTTTATTTCTACATAGAAACCGACACAGGACGTTTCAGAGATGTTAACGAAATTACGGCACAGAATATTTTTGAGTATCTGAAAAACGGCGGTCAGAAAAGTATGACAACAGCTCCTCCGCCGAATGAGTTTATTGATGTCTTTACAAAGAAGCTGAAGGAAAATGACGAGGTAATACATATTGCCACGGGAAGCTCGTTAAGTGCTTGCGTAAAGAATTCCAAAACGGCTGTTGAACAGATGGGCAGCCTTGGTGAAAGGGTGCATATATTTGACTCGGGACACCTTTCAACGGGAATAGGACATATTGTGCTGAAGGCTGCTGAGATGGTAAGAAACGGAGTTGACGACAGCAAACGAATACTTTCTGAGCTTGAAAAAATGCGCAACAGGGTTTCAACATCGTTTATGGCTGACAGTGCAGATTATCTTTACCGCAACAAGAGGGTCTCCAAGGCGGTACAGATGCTATGCGGATTATTCAACATTCATCCCGTACTTGCTATGCAGAACGGAATTCTCGGACTTAAATCGGTGCAGATGGGCAATTATGAAAAGAGCGCTCTCAGGTATGTTCGTAAGGAGTTGAAAACGCCGAATATAAAAACTGACAGACTTTTTATCACTCACGCAGGCTGCACGGCAAGCGACATAAAGATGATAAAAAATGAAGTAAGCCGTATTATGAAATTTGACTCGGTGATTGTGACAAAAGCTTCGGCGACGGTTTCAGGAAACAGCGGTCCGAGAACCTTTGGATTACTGTATGTAAAAGATGAATAATTCTTGTGAAGGGGATTAAAATATGAAGCATATATTGATTGTAGATGATAATAAGGCAAATCTGACGCTGGCAAAGGCAGCTCTTGCTGATTTGTATAAGATAACAGCGGTTGTATCAGGTGCTCAGGCTTTGAAGTTCCTTGAAAAGAACACGCCGGATATTATACTGCTGGATATAAATATGCCTGAAATGGACGGCTTTGAGGTTATGGCTGAGTTGAAGGCAAATCCTGAATGCAGCAGTATTCCTGTAATATTCCTTACTGCCGATAATGACCCCGAAACGGAGCAGAAATGTTTTGATGTGGGTGCGCTTGACTTTATTGCAAAGCCGTTTGTTTCTCCTGTAATGCGTTCAAGAATAAGCAGAATACTGGAGCTTGAAGATTTCAGAAAAAGCCTTGCAAACCGACTTGACGAAAAAATCAAGGAGGTTTCTGATATCAAGAGCAAATCCTTTCAGGACGCACTTACAGGCTTGTGGAACCGTGCGTATACGGAGGAAAAGGTTGGAGAGATGCTCAGAAACGGCATGAAGGGTGCGCTGTTTATGATGGATATGGACAATTTCAAGGCTATCAATGATAACTATGGTCATATGGCAGGTGACAGTACATTAAAGGCTTTTGCGGATACTCTCCGAAAATATGCTTCAGGTGACGATGTTGTATGTCGTATCGGCGGCGATGAGTTTATGACTTTTGTAGCTGATGTATCATCAAAATCGGAACTGGGAAATCACGCTTCAGATATTATTACTGATATGTGCTATTTCCTTGAACAGAGCAAGTTTGAGACAAATTCTTCGGTTTCCGTGGGAATAGCTCAGTTCCCTGAGGACGGAAATGATTTCAAATCGCTTTACAATGCAGCAGACAAGGCGCTGTACTATGTAAAGCAGAATGGTAAAAATTCTTATCATTTCTACAGCGACCAGCACGCTGCTGAAAGTAATCGTGCGAGCAACAATATTGACCTTAAATATCTGCGTGAGATTATGAACCGTACTGACCCCGGCAATGGTACATATATGCTGGATTATGATAATTTCCATTATGTTTACAATTTTATCCGCAGAATAGTTGAAAGACACGACAGAGATGTTAATACAATTCTTTTCACTCTCAGCACCAAGAACGCTGAGCTGAATGAAGTTGAGCAGGCTGTTGAAATGCTTGACAAAGCAATTTTTGCATCACTGAGACGTGTTGACGTGTCGGCAAGATATTCCAGCCATCAGGTAATTGTTGTTCTTTTTGACGCAAAGGAAAACAGCGGAAGTATATGTGCGGAAAGAATTCTTGATTGCTACAGCAAGCTTTACAAGGGTAATATCAAATTCGATTATGATATTGTAAAAATGGAAGGAAGCGGCTTGATGAAAAAGCGTCAGACTGCTGAAATCGGATAATTACAAACAGGCTGTGTGTTGATGCACAGCCTGGTTTTTCTATTTCAGTTGTAAGTATGTGAGCCATAACATAGAAAGCAATATATTTATTTGACAGATTAGATATTCTGCTTGTTGTGTATGTATACAAAGATTTTAAAAGCTATGGACATTGAAAAAATTATGGTATATAATTACTTCTAAGAAAAGTTGAAAATTTTATCGAAATCGGAGATATATAATGAAACAGCAATTAAAAAAAGCGTTGATAGTTGTGTTGTGTATTTTTTTGAATTTTATAGGACGTATGCTGGCGGAATATTTTAACCTGCCGATATGGCTTGATATGATTGGCACGTTTACCGCTTCGTATTATACGGGACTTTGGGGAGGAATTATTGCAGGTGCTGCCAATAATGTTATTGCCGCTTTCAGTGATATAACAGCTCTTGTTTACTTGATTACAAGCGTAGTAGCTGCTGTAATAATTCATATGCTTATAAAGAAAAAATATCTTAACCATCCGTTTAAGGCGGTTGTTGCCTGCTTCTGGCTGGGTATTGTATGTACGCTTATTTCAACTCCGATTAACATTATCTTTTATGACGGATACTCAGGAAACAGCTGGGGTGACACGCTGGTTGATATGCTGAGATGGTATGAAGTTTCAGATTTTGTTTCAGCTTTGGCTGGTGAGGCTGTTGTTGAAATCGTGGATAAGCAGGTTTGCGTGCTGGCGGCGTGTCTGATAATATTTGTTTGCGGACGTGCTGAAAAGGGCGGCAGAAAAAGAAATGCTCAGGCGGTATCACTCCTGCTTGCGGCAGGACTTTCCTGCACAATTGCAGTTCAGGCTATCGGATTGCAGACGGAGGCGGTATACAATTCCGAGGACAGTTTTGTAAACGAGATATACAACAATGCAAATGGAATGGTTTCTTCGGAGGCTAATGTTATCTGTGAAACTGCTGACGGAATTTTGTGGATAGGCAGCTATGCAGGGTTATCAAGATATGACGGAACAAAGTTTGAGTTTGTTCTTGAAGGCGGTCTTGTAAATGTTGTGGGTATGATGGAGGACAGCAAGGGTCGGCTTTGGATTGGAACAAATGACGCTGGTGTTGCAAGATATGAAAACGGAAAATATACATATTTTACAGCAGAAAACGGACTTCCCACAAGTTCGGTAAGATGCTATGCAGAGGACAGCAACGGAAATGTATACGTGGGAACAAGCGGAAAAATGTGTATGTTTACTCCCGATGACAGGATTGAAGAGCTTGATTATGATATAGCATTTGTAAAGGAAATGACTGTTTACAATGATTATATTGTAGCTATGGACAACAATGGCGATATATACGCTCTTGACGGTGAAAACCAGATAAAGCTTGACGATAAAGGTGATACGCTGTTCTATTACAGCCTTGCCGAAACTTCTGAGGGACTTATGGTCGGCACGGAAACAGGCGAGCTGTTTACTGCTGAAATTATGGCAAACAAGTTCGTACTTAAAGAGCAGAAGTCATTTGATGCTGACAGTATTGCTGTAATTATGGAGGACAGCAAAAAACGAATTTGGATTGCAACAGGCACGGATTTCGGATATATTTCCGATGATGGCAGTTTTAAGGCAATGCAGGTTGATGGTTTTGACTCTTCGTTTGCCTATTTCCACGAGGATTATCAGGGAAATATATGGATAGCTTCATCAAATTACGGCGTAATGAAGCTGGCAGAAAGCTCATTTGTGAATATGTTTGAAAAAAACAATGCAGCAAGTGCAGTTGTCAATGCGATTACATATTTTGACGGAAAATATTTCTGCGGCACGGACAGCGGCCTTCTTGTTTTTGATGAAAATGGAATAAGCAGCAGCTACAGCGAACTGAGTGAAGCTGTTGAAGGAAGCAGAGTGCGCTCGCTGCTTGTGGACTCAAGGGGCAGGCTGTGGCTGTGTACATATAACGGTTTGCTGTGTTATGACAAGCAGCATGGGATACAGCGCTACAGCATGGAGTCTCACGGAACAACAAGTGACCGTTTCAGATGTATAACCGAGCTTGATGACGGATGCTTTGCAGCAGGTACAGCTGACGGTATCAACTTTATAAAGGAAGGCAAGGTTATTTCTAAGCTTACAGCAGATGATGGACTGGAAAACACGCAGATACTTTCAATTGTTCAGGCTTCCGACGGAACGGTTTGGGCAGGCAGCGACGGAAGCGGTATTTATATTATTTCCGACGGCAGGCTCAGCAACGTTTATAATACCGAAAGCGGACTTTCATCAGACGTTGTTCTTAGAATTGTACCATATGAAAATGGATATCTTGCCGTAACAAGCAACTCACTTGTACATATTGATACAAACGGCGAAATAAGAAAGCTTTCAGGATTTCCGTATTTCAATAATTATGATGTGATAATTGACGGAGAAAAGGCTTATATTCCGTGCAGCGCAGGTCTGTATGAAACTAAGCTTTCTGAGCTTTGCGCAGATAATGGGCAGTATAAGCTTTACGGAGCAAGCGAGGGCTTGTTTTCGGGACTTACAGCTAATTCTTGGAACTATATTGATGAAGACGGAAGGCTGTTCCTTTGCAGTAACAGCGGTGTTGTGATTTTCAACGGCGATGACGAAAAAAATACAAATATGAAGTATGGAGTAGTATCTGTTGAAGGTGACGGAGAAAAAATTGAAATCGCTTCTGATAACAGTATGATAATTCCTGAGGATATTCAGAATATTTCGCTGTACGCATCTGTAAGAAACTACGCTTTTACAGATGTAAAGGTTAAGTTTTATGTGAAGGAGCTGGAGAATAATCCCGCTGTTCACGATTGGGACGGGATTGAGCCGATACGAATATTCAAGCCTGATTTGGCTGAGTACACTATTTGTATGCAGCTCCTTGACGCTTCTGACGGAAGTGTTCTGGAGGAAAAGGTGTACAGACTCAGCAAATCTGTGCACAGCTGGGAAAAGCCGTCTTTCAAGGCATATCTCATTTTTGTATGCGCAGAAATTTTCATTTTTACAGTGTTCAGCATAATGAGTCTGATTTTCTTTGTGCTGAGAAAAGACCAACTGGAAAAAATTCAGATTGAGCTTGAAAATAAGGTTAATGAGCAAACAGAGGTTCTTGTTCAGCAGCAGAAAACTATTAAAGATATGTTTATTCAGACAGTTACGGCGCTTAGTGAAGCGGTTGATGCAAAGGATAGATACACAAGCGGCCATTCAAAGCGTGTTGCTGAATATTCACGAATGATTGCTGCAAGAATGGGTAAAAGCAAGACTGAACAGGAGGAGATTTACCGTGCAGGTTTGCTCCACGATGTTGGGAAAATTCGTATACCGGTTGAAATCATCAATAAGCCCGGCAAGCTGACGGACGAAGAATTCAACATAATTAAGGTGCACCCCGTAACGGGTTATCATATCCTCAAGGGCATTTCGGGAAGCCGTCCGATTGCGCTTGCTGCAAAATATCATCACGAAAGATATGACGGAAATGGTTATCCCAATGGGCTTGAGGGTGACAGAATACCTGAAACGGCGAGAATTCTCGGCGTTGCAGACTCCTATGATGCTATGACAAGCAATCGAAGCTACAGAAAAGCTCTTCCGCAGGAGGTTGTACGTTCCGAAATCGAAAAGGGCAAAGGTACTCAGTTTGACCCTGATATTGCGGATATAATGCTTCAAATGATTGACGAAGACAAGAATTATACAATGAAGCAGGCTGACTGGCAGCAAAGGGATATTCTTATTGTTGATGACGAAGCGATAAATCATAAGATTATTAAGCATATAATGAGCGAGGAGCCGATGTATGGTTTGACTTCGGCAAAAAGCGGAAAGGAAGCTCTTGAACTTATTGAAAAGAAGCAATTTGACCTTATTCTGCTTGATGTAATGATGCCTGATATGGACGGTCTTGAAGTGTTGAAGGAAATAAGGAAAAATCACAGCACGCCTGTTGTTCTTATGACAGCGGACAAGACCCTTGATACGTCCACTGAGTTTGCAGCTCTTGGCTGTGACGATTTTATTACAAAGCCGTTCTTGTCGCTTCTTATAAAAGAGGTCGTGCACAATATGACAGAGAAAATGAATATAGAATAAAAGACGGGAGCCGAATTTAATTTCGGCTCCCGTAAAAATTTACAGATTATTTTGTTTTGAACGAGTCAGCAATCTTTTTCAGACGGTTTGCTTCGTTGACAATAGCGTCAGTGTCCTTCGTATCAGGCTTGACAGGCTCGTAAGCGGGTACGAGGGAAAGCTGAAGGATTAAATCCTCTGCGGACTTTGCAGCGTTTGTATATTGAGTAGCTGAATTTGAGAGAGCTTTCATCTGCTCAATTGCTTCGTCAGCGGAAGCGAGTGCTTCTTCAAGAAGTGCAGTAGTCTGTTTTGCAAGGGTTGAACCCTTGGAGATGGAAGAAACAGTACCCTCGATAAGCTCAGTAGTGGATTTTGCAGACTCAGAGCTCATCTGAGCAAGGGAGCGTACCTCCTCTGCTACAACAGCAAATCCCTTGCCGTATTCACCTGCACCCGAAGCCTCAATAGCAGCATTGAGTGCAAGAATATTTGTCTGGAAAGCAATGTCCTCAATCTGTTCAACCACGTCAACAATCCCGTCGGTGTTATCGTTGATGGAGTAGATAGCTTCTGTAAGTGTGCTGAGCTTCTTCTGCTCGTCAGCAAGCTTCTGTCTTGCTTCTTCAAGCTTTTCAGCAGCTTTTTTGGTTTCTGCAACAATATCGGGACAATCCTCAAAAGCGTTGTAAATATCAACCTTTTGGGTTGGTACAGGCTGAACTGCAGTTTTTTCACTGATCTTTTCAGCGTTGTCAATAACTTTTTCCGAAGCCGTTCTGATACGTGAAAGTGCTTTCCTAAGCGTTTTCTTTACGTCGGACAGAGCGTCATGTATCATAGCAAAGTCGCCTGCGTAGACAGCCTTGTCTTCGGAGATATCGCCGCCTGCAACACTGGAAATGGAACTTGTAATTTCACGGATACAGCCGTTGAGCGCTCCGATTGTTTTATTAAGTGCGTCAGCGATTGCCGCAGACTCGTCATTTGAATGAGCCCTTGGAACAGGCGAGGTGAAGTCGCCTTCGGCAAGTGCGGAAATTCTGTCAGCCATTTTTCTGATTGGAGTAAGGGTTTTGCTGAGAGAAGCTGCAATAACAACGCTTAAAATTGCCGCAAGGATAACCGAAAGCAGAGCAGACGTAACAATTTCAAAGGTCAGCGGCGGCATAAGTTCTTCGGGTACAGCCTCAACGTAAATTGTCCAACCCTCACGGCTGTCGATTTTTCCTTGTGAAACGTAAATGTCGGGGATAACCGAAGCTTGTCCTGCGATTATGCCGTTTTCGTCTTTTACGTAAACAGCGCAGGATTTTCCAAGCGAAATTTTATCAAAGGTTTCTTCAAAGAACTCGCTTCCGAGTGTACATACAAGAACGCAAGCACGTTCTTCATTCTCATAGTTAAGGGGTACAGAATATGTAACTACGCTTCGTCCGTCAAGCTCATACGGAGCAGTGAGCCATGCTTTGCCCGAAATGGCATTTACAACAGCCTCGTTTGCAGAATAGTCTGTCTTTCCGTCAATTGAAAGCATATTCGCTGAGTTAACAACATCAAATACAATTCCCGTGCCATCGTATTTTTCGTTACGCTGTTCAAGCAATCTTAAACGATAATCGTCCACAGCACGGCTTATAGCCAAATCCTTGGAAACATCCTCCGCAACGGAGGTTACAGCGTCAATCTTTCCCGAAAGGGCGTCCGCCGCAGTAATAACGCTCTGGTCGATAAGCGAGGTAACAACGGTGTTTGCCGAACGTTTGGCGGCTGAATATGATATAAGGGAGAACAGCACTGCCGCAACCGCAAATACCGCAAAAGTTACAGCAATCAGTTTCGTTTTAACTGAATACTTCAATGCATTTCCCTTCCTTTCCTTTACATATACAATTATTATACAACATTTTACATTATAATGGAATGTTTTTCGGTAACTTTGATATGTAAATATTTTGTGAACAAGATAGAGTGCGAAGTGCTGAAATAAAAAAATGAAGGTTGATTTTGCTT
>JAZSHA010000289.1:0-10013 GCA_045533025.1 Oscillospiraceae bacterium | reverse complement strand
GAAGTCAAAAATCTATATGTACTATCTGCAATTATGTTCTCGTAGAGCAGATTCCGAAACTGTCAAGTGATACGATTTATATAAATGAAGGTGAAACATATACGCTTACAGAAGAAGACAGTGGGAAAAATATTGTTGTAAATGGCGGTAGGCTATATACAAATGAAAAATTGGATTATAATTCTAAGCTTAAAAATCTTACTGTAAATTCTGGTATGGTTGATTTATCAACAGGTTATTTTACGGCTATTGGAATTAACGGAGGTACCGTGAATATTAAAGGTGACGTTTATGCTGATTCTGTTTACGTTGTAGGCGGTGAGGGGAACCTTTTTGGTTCCGATGTGAAGGGAGGAACAATGAATGTTTCATCAGGCTCTCTTAGTGCTAATAAGCTTGTTGTTGCGGAATATGGTGTGTTTACAATGATTGATGGTGTGGTTGATGTAGATGGTTTGGAATTGCGTACCAAATATGCGGACTCAACGTTCAAGAGTGGAACATTACGCATCAGATCATCATTTGAACAGAAAAACAAAGCTTTCAGAGCTTCAAATGATCACGTAACGATTTTTACAGGATACACGTCATATACTGGCAAAAGTGGAAAAATATTTATTGATGTCGATACAGATGATATAACATTTGGAAAGCTGTACCTTATGGAAAGCGCTGATGTCCATGATAATCTCAAGAATATTTTTTATAGTGAAAATATTCTTTCTGAATTTGTGCTTTGTTCAGGTCATTATACAAAGCCTCAGCCTGTGAAATCATTAGAAGAGTATCTTATTGATTATATGCCCTGGGGTAAAAGATGGACTGAAGCAGTTACAAATTTGTTTGATAGCTATTCTACCCTGACAATAGATTCATTTACCGGCAATATAAAAATTGTTGATAAAGATATAGAAGAAGCTATGGTCACTAATGTTGCGTTATGGTCAAGCGTTATGAAATCAGAAGTTGCACGTAAGACAAGAGATTATACTACCGCAAATGTAATTAAGTTTGCAGATATTGATATAACACATAATAATACTACAAAAAAAGCAGATTTTTATTTTTGTTTTGGAGATGTTTTAGGAATATTTAAAGATATAGATGGCGTAGATCTTAATATAATCAGCTATAGAATATATGTTGAAGGAATTACAACGCCATATAAAGGCACTTATAGTATTTCAGCAGGTACAAATCAAGTTGAATTTGCAAAATCGTGTATAAACTGTTTAAAAGAAGGGTATATGCAAGAAATATTGAATTATCTTAATATTCCTGGCGTAACTAATACAACAACTAAGGAATTGGTTAGAGGATTAATACAAGCTTATTTTGCATATGATACTGTAGATTCCGCTGTAGAAAAAGCACAAGCAGCAATGACCCTGATTAATCCTCAGTTTACAGTAGTTTCCTCTTGGGAGAAAATTGTAAAGTGTCCTGTTGATGTTTATGTTTACGATCAAAATAATGCACTCGTTGCTTCTGTAATTGACAATGAGGTTTATGATGAGTCAGACAAAGTAATTGTTTATGTGGAAAATGATGCAAAGCATATTCACGGCTTTGAAATGGGATATACCGTAAAGATTGTTGGAAACGGAACTGGTACAATGGATGTTGAATATAATGAATATGATGAAGATTATATTCTTGTCAGACATACAGAATACGAGGATCTTCCTGTCACTCCAAATTACACATACACATCCAAAGTTGTAAAGTGTAATTCCGGAATACTGGTTGACAATACTACAATTTCAACAGTGCTTATTCCAAATGAATTGTATTCTGAAGTTGAGCACAATATCAATAATGTATGGAACTACAATAGTACTTCCCATTGGCATGAATGTTCCTGCGGAGAAAAAACGGATAGTGCAAGTCACACTTTTGATAACGGAACAATTATCAATGGCGTAAAAACATACTCCTGTACAGCTTGCGGATATACTATGAGAACAGAAAATGCGGGTCCTTCAGGTTCTGTTTCACCTTCATATCCGATTATTACACCTTCCGTTAAGGTTGAACCTGAAGAGGAAGAAGATGAAGAAATCTACGAAGACGTATCTTCTGCATCAGGAACAGAAGTAAGCAACACTACAATTGACAGTGATTCAAATTATATGTTTTTAATCTTTATTCCTGTTATAGCAGGTGCAGTTATTATTCGTAGAAAACAACAAAGTAACAAATATCACGCTGTTCTCTGAACAGCGGGATATTTTATGCTTATACCTACAAAATAACAAAAAATGTATTTTCTTATTTGTGACAATCAAATATTATTCAAGAATCACAGCTTATTCCTCAATGTCATGAACGGGTTTAGGTTTCAATTCATTCACCCCTATACATAATTATTCCTTCTATGTATATGCGGGGGGATAAAAAGTTAATGCAATTTGTAAGTTGTCATTTACGTGTAGCTGTCCATTTAATCCATTTATAGAAATACTTGACAAAAGGTACATTGCATTATATAATATATCTTATGATATATATCTTATGATATTTTATTTGGGAGGTTTATTATGCCGCCAAAACAAAAAATAACAAAAGAAACCTTGTTGGAATATGCATTCAGAATAGCTGAAGAAAAGGGAATAGACGCTGTTACATCACGAAGTGTTGCGAAGCTGGCAGGGTGTTCTATTCAGCCTGTGTTCAGTCATTTCCCTACAATGGAAGCATTGCGTCAGGCAACTTTTGATTATGCCTGTGATAAATTTGTTCAGGAAATTCTTGCATTTGAAAAACTTCCGGATTTTCTTCCGAGAACAACAAAATGGGTTCTTGACCTGGCAAGAAATAAACCTAATCTTTATCATATGCTTTATCTTTCAAACAGCTTCAAGGGAAACACATTGCTTGATGTAATGATGAATTTTGAAAGCAACAAGAAAATGATAGCCAAAATGACTGAGCTTTACGGGATAGAAGAAAATGCCTGCAAGGATATACTGCTTCGAAGCTGTCTTTTTTTGATGGGAATAGCAACGATGATATGCGTAAATCATATGGAATTCAGCGATGAACAGGTCGCATTAATGATGAAACAGACTGTTGCCGATATGGTACAGGGAGCGAAAGGGCGTGCATTATGAGAAAAATAGGTTTGATAAAAGCGTTGTCTCTTACAAGAAAGGCTGACAAAATGAGTGCAGCAGAACGAACTGCCTTACAGCAGGAGCGTTTAAAAGAGCTTGTTTCCTATGCAAAGGAAACCAGCCCGTATTTTGCGGAGCTTTATAAGAAGGTCAATGAAAATACACCATTGTCCGAAATGCCTGTTACAAATAAAAAGGAAATGATGGCGAATTTCGATACGTGGCTTACAGACAGCAGCATAACCAAAGCAAAGGTTGAGGATTTTATGTCTGATGTTTCAAATGTCGGCACAAAGCTTGACGGAAAATATCTTGTTTATACAACATCAGGCTCTACGGGAAATCCTTGCATTATGCTTTACGATGAATCAACAATAAATGTTTCATCTGCTATTGGAGCACTCAGAAGTTTTGCGCGAAAAGAGGATATGACAGCTTTTATGAAGTCGGGCAAAAAAACAATGGCGCTTTTTGCAGATGGCGGATTTTATCTCGGGTGTGGTTCTGTAAGATACAATCTTCGTAAAATGCCTTGGAAGAAAAAGGTGATGAGAACCTGTGATGTGCGCAAACCTACTGATGAAATTGTAAGTACGCTTAATGAATATCAGCCTTCGATGATAGGCTGTTATCCTACAGCTATGGAGGTTCTTGCGGCTGAACAGGAGCAGGGCAGACTTAAAATCAAGCCTGCAATAATTATGACAGGCGGCGAAAAGCTTAATGATGAGGTCCGTGAACATTTGTCGGAAGTTTTTGATTGTTACGTTCAGACGAATTATTCTTGCACTGAAGGCGGAACTATGGCTTGCGAATGTACAGAACGTCATTTCCACATAAATGATGACTGGATTATTCTTGAAGCAGTTGACGAAAATAACAAGCCTGTTCCGTTTGGTACGCAATCCGCAAAGGTTCTGCTGACAAATCTGGCAAATAAAATCTGTCCGGTAATCCGATTTGAAATTACTGACAGAATTGTTATGCACGATGAACCATGCAAATGTGGTAATACGAGACCGTGGCTTACAATTGAGGGAAGAACTGACGATATTCTTTGTTTTGAAAACGGAGTAAGGATTGCACCAATGCTGCTTTATGCAATACTGAAAGAGGTGCACGAAATTAACCGCTTTCAGCTTATTCAGCATAATGACGACCGTCTTGAACTTAGGCTTGTTGCCGATAATAAACAGGAAATTTTTACAGCTGCCAAAAAAGCAGTTGAGGATTATCTTTCTGAAAATGGTGTTTCGACAGAGGTTTTTCTTTCTGATGAAGCACCTGCGGCACACCCTGTCAGTGGAAAGTATAAGCATATTATTGCCAAAAACTCTTGACAATTTTCGATATCAGGTGTATAATGAACAAAACTTATGAGGGAGTAGCAAGCTTTCTTAAAGTAACAAGTCAACATACTGACCTTACGGTCTGGCTTGTTTTAATTTGCGAGACTCATGTGTAGTAAAGCTATGCATGGAGTCTGTATATATGACATTACCGAGCATAGCTTATGGCTGTGCTCGTTTTTTATTTGTACGTAAAGGAAGATATTATGACCAGAAATGAAGCTGTAAGAATTATCAGAAAAAAACCCGTACCCTCGGCGCTTGAAGTCGGATTTAAAACCGAAGGGTATGAAAATGAACTCAAACAAGTTTATATTCGCACTGCTGAACTTTTTGACGAAAATGCAAATGCACCGAAAGCATTGTATACTCATCTCAAGCAGATTTTGCCGAGTATCGCTTTTTATGAAGCCCTGCTCAGAGTTACAGGAAACAAAGAAAAATCGGTTGCCTTTTTTGATAAGTGGGCGCTTACTAAAATTGAAAAAATTGTCCCTGTAGCGCAGTCAGTTATGAAGCTTGGTCTTTACAGAAAAATGCCGGATATATGCGACAAGATGCTTGACAAGCTGTTTGGTTATGACGCAGGCTTTGAAAGCAGGGAAGTTCCCGATGCACCGAAATTTGCAAGGGATATGACGGTATGCCCTTACTATGAAACCTGCAAAAAGTACGGCTGTCCCGAAATTACTCAGTTTTTCTGCAAGTCTGATGATGTTACATACGGAAACCTTCATACGAAGCTTGTGTGGGGAAGGACTCAGACTCTCGGTATGGGTGGAGAATGCTGTGATTTTAGATTGTATTTAAAGGAAGAGTAAGCATATGAATTTTAAAGAACGTGCCAAAAAGCTTAAATCCGATATACCCGCAATTTCCCTTGCACTCAAAGATAATGACACGCCGATTATAGCTAAAATATTGGCGGCGGTTACGGTTGCATACGCACTGTCACCCATTGACCTGATACCTGATTTTATACCCGTTCTCGGATACCTTGATGACCTGATTATACTGCCTGCACTTGCGACACTGACGATTAAGCTTATTCCAAAGGAAAAGTTTGAGGAATGTCGAATTAAGGCAGAGGGTTTATGGGAAAACGGCAAGCCGAAAAGGTGGTATTATGCTGTGCCGATTGTGATTATATGGGTGGCTGTGATTTGGTGGGTAGTATCAGTTTTATTAAAATTAAGTGCATCTTAAACATCAGAAACTGCCGCTTGCGTTTGTATGTATTGCAAACTCAGGCGGTAGCTGTTATAATTAAGACATCTCAAGAGAGCAAAGGAAACATAGCTATGAAATACACTATTGAGCAGATTGCCAAAGGCGAGGACGAACTTATTCTCCGTTACCAACGGCTTAACGGCGAGGTTGAGGCGGTACTCCAGTTTATGAACGCGCCACCGAAAAAGCTTATCGGCACGAAGGACAACACACAGACGGTAATTGATTTTGATGATGTTCTGTATGCAGAAACAGTTGACAGAAAAACATTCATCTACACCGCTGATGATGTTTTCAGGTCGGAACTTACCCTTGCACAGCTTGAAGAGGTGTTGAACACGGTAAACTATTTCAGATGTGCAAAGTCGATGATTATCAACATTGACAAGATTTCCACGCTGAAAAGCCTTGCTTCAAACAGAATAGATGCGACGCTTGTCAACGGTGAACACATCATAATTTCCCGTACATATGCATCGGAATTCAGAAAGATACTGAAAGGGGAGAGTGCTGATGAATAAATTAAGGGGCTTTCTCGAACAATACCTCACCCGAAAAATCGGTGCGGAAATAAAGTGCTGCCTTGCATTTCTCCTTATTCTGTGTTTTTACTGCGTTTACAGATGGGTAAACGGCTTTACGGAAGCTGGAATAATTCATATGTTTGAAATGGTGTGGGCGGCATACATTCTTGAATGGGTGCAGGTGCTTGTGCACTGCGATTTTGATGAGGTTGACAGACTTGGATTAAAGGAATGGACAATGATTATCTGTGGTTCGGCTGTGTATGCTGTTGCAGGACATTTCTTCGGCTGGTTTGACGGAAATGTTGCTGTTGTTGTCGGATTCGGTGGATATATGATAATCTGCTATCTCTGCACGTTCTGGATATATGCAATCAAGCGTTCTATAGACGCAAAAATGCTTAATAGTGACCTTAAAAAATTTCAGCAACGTAATAATTAATATGGAGGTATAAATATGCTTGTTTTGATTGAAGGAATTGTAATGTGTTTTATACTGCTGATTATATGTGTCATCGGCATAGCAAACGGACCTGTGGGACTGGTTGTTTTTTACGAAGACGATGTGAAAAAAAGAGTAGTTGAACTTGGACTCATAACTGAAGAAAGAATAAAAAGAAATTCTCTGATTACAACAATTGCTTTGTTTGTACCTATGTTAACTCTTGTACCTGGTATGGTTTATTTTATAAACGGTGCAAGAGGATTTGCGGAGTTGTTCTGGCAGATGACTATAATTTTAATGATTATGGGATTGTTTGACAGGCTTTTCATTGACTGGTACTGGGTAGGACATACAAAAGCATGGATTATTCCGGGTACGGCAGATTTAATGCCTTATATTCCTAAGAGAACTGTTATTAACAAGTGGATAGGAACTGTTGCAGGTTATCCTGTTATTTCTGCAATTATTTCCGCAATTATAACAGCGTTGACATAATTTATACAGGAGATAATTTATGAAACTTTACGAATTCGGCAAGGAAAACAAAATAACAATAATGTGCCTCCCAGGAAACTTTATGACACACAGACAGTTTGAAAATATTGTTCTGCTTCTGGAAAATGACTACCACGTTATTACGGTATCCTTTGACGGCTATGATGAAACAGGTGAAACTTTTTACACAACAGCAAAGGAACAGGCTGAAAAGCTCACCGAATTTATAAAGAAAAACCTTGGCGGAAGAATTGACCTTGTTTATGCTGAATCACTGGGAAGTGTCCCTGCTGCGTGGCTTACACAGATGGATATAAGTATCGGCGGAGTAATTTTGAGCGGTGCGGAATATATGAACTACGGTATCTTCAACAATCCTGCGATTGCAATGTTTTCTCCGTTTACATACAAGCTAATGAACAAGATGGTTACTACCGAAAATGTTAAGTTTCCGAAATTCCTACAAATCAAGATGGGTATTACCAATGACACATTCAAGCCAATGCTGAAGCAGGCTTGTCAGAAGCTTACACTCAAAACCACAAAGGCAACCTTCTGGGAGGGTGTGAGATTTTATCCCGAATATGTGAACAAGTGGGAGCCAAATGAAAATGTTGCAGTTGTCTGTTGGTACGGCGAAAAGGAGATGAACATGAAAAAGGCGATTAAGTGCCTGAAAAGAGCATTCCCGAAGCTTGATGTTCATACGTTTGCGAATATGGGGCACGGCGAAAATATGCGTCACCCTGAGCTTGTTGTAAGGGATTTAAAGGCGTTTATGATGAAAAATGGGATTATATAAATCAAATAGGGATTGCTGTTTAACACAGCAATCCCTTAAACTATATTCCAACCATTACAAAATAACAAAAATGTATTTTCTAATTTGTGACAACCATATGCACTATGAGCTTGAAGGCTCCAAAATGTGATACAAATTTATTTGTATTGCTGCGTGCACAAACAGTAGCCCTGTTCTCCAGTATGCATCTTCCAGGAATTACAGCGCGTTCCTCAATATCCTGAACGGGTTTTGCTTTCAAAATATACTCACCCCTGTATATAGTTATTCTTTCTATGTATATGCGGTGAGAGATAGAAATAATAATTTTTACGATTAAGCATAATTATTTATCAATTAATGTTATGACGTATAACATTTACAGAGCGCGGCTTTATGGTGACAATATAATCTGCAGAAGCGGCAATTATTTCTGTATATGGAACAACAGCGTCCTGATAGAATTCCTCAATCAGTTCCTGATCAAAATAATCGGGATTTCTTCCCTGACAGGTCATGCCGCAGTTGAAAACGTACATAGCATCAATTCCTGCATCCTCGCAGAACTGCAGATATTCGTGGTAACCCAGACCGTTTTCCTTGCCCATATATGTATCAACTGGGAAAAGTGACGTAAAACCGATAACTATTGTTTCAGCCGAGTCAGACTGGAGTGCAAGCCTTGCATTAAAATCGGTTTCTGTGCTTGTTATAACGCATTCATATTTTGTATAGCCGCCATTTACGCTGAATGTGTGTTCTCCGTAACTTGCTCCGTCAGCGGAGCAAAGCTTTGCAGTAACCTCTGCCGCATTTGCTGTTTTGGCAAACATATAGAAACGATATTGCTTTCCCTTTTCAACAGGTACACCCATAAAACCGTCATTTGTAATCATACCGCCGTTGAAATTCACCTCAAGAGCACGTCTGCGGCTGCTGTTAAGAGTACCCTTATCGGTAAGCTTCATCACCGCTCCGTCATGACATTCCTACGCTGAAACACATTCACCTTCGTAGCAATCAAATGATGATACCCAGCCTGTTTCAGACGTAATAAGCTTATTTTCGGAATCATACTTGCAGCCCTCTGGAATTATTCCATCATCAAAGGCTCTGTTGCGCAGAAGCTCGGCATAAAGTCCGCCGTCACCAGCTCGGTTTATATCTTCAAAAAACATGCCATATAAACTAGCAGAAACATCTGTAAGCTTTTGCTTTGTTTTAATATTTATGCTGTACATAGCAATCGTATCCTTTCACATTTTTATTTATTATAGCACAATACTTTTTCGTTAACAACTGTTGTGCAGCTTTTTGCACAATAAGTCACCTGTTGAGGCACAGCAGGCTATTGTTTAAAATTCGTGCAAATGGTATACTTATAACAAATACTACATTGAAGGAGTATGCGTTATGAAAAAGTTTCTCACGGTACTTCTTGCACTATGTATCACGGCTTCAATGTCAGGCTGTTCGCCTGAGCCGAAAACACCACTTGAAGAAAAAATTATGGAGGAGTACGTCAAGAGTATGGATATGGACATAAAATTCACGCAGGTCAGCAACAGTATCCACAAAACCGAGGATTGCTCCAATCCGATTTCTCCCACGATTTTCTGCGCTGACCCTACCGCTGTAGAATACGAGGGAAGGCTTGTTAAGTCTGTAAAAACAGAGGAAGCCGGTGCATGGATTTACGTTAAGGGAGTAGATTTCGGCGATAAGAAAGCCGAGGTTTTTTCTGCAATCGTGAAAGGTAAAGGAAAAATTCAGGCGCACGCTGACCAGATGGGAACAGACCCGATTGCCGTACTTGAATTTGACAATGACGAGTATCTTGGCGTATACAACAAAACTACAGAAAAACTTGAAGGCGTACACGACCTTTACATTATGATTTCCGACTCTGATGTCTATATCGACAGCTGGGGATTTGCGGATATGCACATCGCTTATCTTCTCATGTAATCATCCATATATCAGAAAAATCCCGTTTCAGAGGTTATCTCTCCAACCTCGTGAAACGGGATTTCTCTTTTGTATAAAGACAAAGGAACAACCGCACAGGGGATA